>CAZRBE010000020.1:3596-11728 GCA_964598285.1 uncultured Mycoplasma sp. | reverse complement strand
TTACTCCTAAAGCGACATCTAGAGCAATAGAACCTGATGAAGTAACTTCAACTTCCATATGAGGATTTTCTCCAAGTCTCATTATTGATCCTTTACCAAATTGTTTTTCAATATCCGCTAAAACTTGATCTAATGTTTTATCATGTGTATCTTTTTTTGTCATAATACATTATGCCTCCTTCTTTATAAATTAATTAAAACATAAAAAAAAAGTATTGTCAACACTTTTTCAAACATCTGTTTGTAATACTTTTTCTTTCTAAAAAAGAAAAAACACTCTAAGGCAAAATTGTTTTTTAAAGTGTTTTTTTTATCAAAATTTATATTTTTAATATTAATCAAATTCTGACAAAACTATTTTTTTGTTTAAATTATAATATTCATACATTGAAATAATTGACATTATTGTACCAAAATATAAGAAAAATTCTGAAACATTTAAACCCCATATTTCAAATGGCAAATTATAAAAGAAAGTTAAAATCATTCCTATCATTAATGAAGCTGTTTTCAATTTTCCAGAAAATATTGCTGCTTGAACACTTCCTTCTTTAGCAGTAGCCATTTTTATAGCATCAACAATAATATCTCTAACAATAATAATAACAGGAATAATAGCAGGAATAAAGCCTTGACAAGCAAATACTATTAAAATTGAATTAACTAAAACTTTATCTGCTATAGCATCAATCATTTTTCCAAAATTAGTTATCTGATTTTTCTTTCTAGCTATTTTACCATCTAAATAATCAGTAAAACTAGCAAAAATAAATATAATTCCTGCAATAATATACCTTAAATCAATTAAAATATCTTTATATAATATCTGTGGAAAAGAAAATCCTAAACTATGAAAAGGAAATAATAGTAATATAATTATTACAAAAGCTAAAATAATTCTTAAAAAGCAAAGTTTGGTTGGAACATTAAATTTCATAAAAAATACCTCCTAATTAATAATAAAATTTTTTATAATAAAATACATAATAACTAAAATAAATAGTAATACTGCGCTTAAAATAATTATCATATTTTTATCCTTATTTTCTTCGAAATTTCCAATTGTATATGGTGATTTTACTTTTTTCTCTTGTGGTGGCAAAGTCTTTTCTAATCCTTCTTTTATATCAGAAACTGATATTTTTGATGTTTTTTCAAATAAATATCCATCATATTCATTAAGAATTTCATCACTATTTAATCCCAAATATTTTGCATATACTTTTATAGTGTCTTTTATCTCTAAAACATCTTTGAATACTCTGTCATTTCCATCTTCTAAATTATCAATTAAAACACTATCCAATTTTAAATCAGCTGCAGCTTCTTCAATGGTAATTCCAATTTCTTCTCTTTTTTCTTTAAAGATATTGCCTATATCTTTCAAATCCTAACACCTCTATTTTTAAAAAAACATTTAATAAGCCATGTTCTGTACCATTAAGGTGGCAAACATTTATCTATCTTGCGATTTTGAAATCAGTTTTCATTTCCTATTCAAATTCCCCTACCGAATTTGGGTTTCTCACTTGTGGGGTTTACCCGTTCCACTCTTATTATTTCTAATAAGAATCGTCACTATGGCACTTTATACATACTTTAATCATATCCTAAGACTTAGATTATTTCTGTGCCGTTAGAATTTCTTCTACCTTAGGTTATTTTTTTCCTAAGCACAAACACTAAAAGCATCTCAGCTTTTGTGAGCATGGACTTTCCTCTATATATAAATTATATACAGCGTTTGTCTAAAATGTTAATTTTTATTCATTATTGTTGTCATTATTATCTTTTCCATAAATAACTTTTTCTATATTAGATAATCTTTTTAAAATATCCAAATTAGAAACATTATTACTATCTTTTGTTGTAGCTTTAGCTATTTCAATATTTACATTTGCATCACGTAGTTGCTGCTTTAACCTTAAAATTTCTTCAGTTAATTCATCCTTATCTTTTTCTTGCTTCTTTATTATATTAATTAAAGTTTCATAATCTTTTATAATTAAATCTAAATATTGATCAACCTCTTTTAATCTATAACCTCTAGTATCTATTTTAAAATCTTTTTCTAATATATCTTCCGGAGTCAAATTTAGCTTGTTTTGATACACTTGCAAACCACCAGCTTTCTACAATACTATTCTATAAAAAAAATAGAATTTTGTCAATTCTAATTTGAATGGAAAATTTTTCAATTACATTTTATCATTCTAAATAGATCAGTATGAGTAGTAATATCATTTTGATTAGAAAATTTTGTGGCATTTTTAATACGATTTTGAAAAAAAGGAATAGGTGTTTGCCAATCTGACTTTACTAACATTTCAGGAATTAATGAAACTTTAGATTTAATCTTTAAAATTCCATCAAATTCTGGAGTATATTTATACAATCCTTCTTTTATATCTAAAAATCCAATTAAAATATCTTCATAAAATATTTTATAACTTATCATATCTTTTCCTTTCTTTTTGGTTCATACTCTCCATCCATTATTAAATTTACTAATTCAGATCTACAAACGTATGAATACTTTGCTATTAATTTAGCTGATTCAGGAAGATTGGATTTTATTCTTTTTTCTACGTTAGATAATATTTCATCCATATCTATTTTATTTCTAATACAATCATTATAATAATCAAAAATTTCATCATCTTCACATAAAGCTTCCAATGTATCTTTCCAATATGATTCAAGCCCTCCATCTTCTATTTTTTTAAATACACCTATTTTGGGTTGGGTAATATCAACAGCTGATTTTAGGCCATTATAATTTGTTAATAAATGCTTAATTGTCAATAAATCATTATCCAGCATTAATGATGACTCATTATCATATTTAGGGCTCAATTTAATCTGATCTTTACCTTCAACTTTTCTTTTAATAAAGGCAAAATTTTCTGTATGATTATCAGCATCTACTAATACTAATGTTAATAATAACATTTTTTTATAATCCATAATAACTTTTTCAATATCAAAATCATCATAGCCACTTTTTTTCAATGACTCTTCTAATTTGGTAATTGTAAAATAATAGTTAGTAGAATCAATAAAATCATCATCATTTGAATTATCATCACCTATAATGTCATGAAGAGATAATAAATATTCTTTTGTTAAAGAAACAACCGAAAAAGATAATACCCCATATATTTTCTTGCCATCCAAATTATTTAATTTTACTAAATCATAATGTGCAGACGAAACATTCAATTTATTAAATATTTCTTCTACTATTAACTCTGCATAAAATCCATAATTTAAAGTGTTTTCTAAAATACAACTTCCCTTTATCAAAACTTTTGTTCCGTTAAAGTCAACCCAATTTTTTATTCTATTAGGATTGCCAGATTCTTCTATTGAATCAGGAGTTATTTTAATAACTTGTGTCAAATCAATAAAACCATTGTTATCTCTAAATTGTTCTAATTGATCTATTGAATAATTAACTTTAATAAAATTTTTCATAAGTTACTCCTTTAGTATTTATTATATCACTTTGTTTTTATTTTAAATACTCCTAATTTTATTTTAGAATACGTTATATTGTTCATCATTTTATTTAAAACTCCCGCAACTAATTTATTTTCCATAATTATATCTCCTTAAAAAAATTATAAAACTAATTTTAAGTTTTGTGTTAATTCCGACAAATGATGTCATTTTTTTTAAAATTACATAGAAAATTACATTAAAATATAGTATAATTTATTAGGTGGTTAAATGATTTGTTATCCAGATAAGTTAAAAAAGAATATAATTATAAAATATAAAAATTATGGTAATCGTGGTATGACTTTAGAAAATGACTTGAATAATACAAATAAATATTACTTAGAAAAAGATATCGCAGTAATATATAAAAAGCCTACACCAATTCAAATTGTTGAAACAAACAAAGAAAAAATCACAAAAGCTTATTTTAAAGAACCATCTACTACTGATTACAATGGATTATATAAAGGAAAATATATTGATTTTGAAGCTAAAGAAACAACTTCTAAAACAAATTTTCCCTTAATAAATATTCACAAACATCAAATAGAACATATAAAAAATGTATTAAAACATAAAGGAATTGCTTTTATTATTGTCAGATTTACAAAATTAAATGAAACTTATCTATTATTTGGAGAAGATTTCATAAATTATATAGATAGTAAAAATAGAAAATCAGTTGCACTAAGTTTTTTTAAAGAAAAAGGATATTTAATTAAATTAAATTTAAAACCTAGATTAGATTATATTGAAATTGTCGATAAATATAAAATTAGTGTGCTAATGGAGGATATTGATTAATATGAGTAAAGAACAAAATAAAAAAACTAAGAAAAAATTGAAATTAAAGCTAAAATTTCCTAAATTGGCTTTGTTTAATAAAGAAAAAGTAAAAACAGAACATCATAAACAAAATATTGATAAAAAAGAATTGAAAAAGAGAAAAACTATAGAACAATTGAGAAATGATAGTCATAGCTATAAAACAATAAGTGATAATAATAAACATATTTCTAAAAGTTTTTTATTGTTTTTATTAATTTTTGGTATAGTATCATTGATTATATGTTATACATTATTTGGTTTAATAATCAGTATTTGCTTTTTTATATTATATATAATACTTGTTATTTTTGCTCAAATACTGGATTTGACTTCTAAAACAAGTAAATTAAGAAAATTAATTAAAACATTATGTATTATAGTGTTGGTAATTGGTATTATTGGCATTTTAGCTTTTGTAGCATTTTTTACTTATATAGTTATAGAATCTCCTGAATTTGATGTTTCAAAACTAGAAAAAGGAGAAACAACATTAGTCTATGATAAAGACAACAACTTAATAGCTACTTTAGGATCAGAAAAAAGAGAAAAATTGACTTATAATGAATTGCCAGAAGTATTAATTGATGCAATAATAGCAACAGAAGATTCAAGATTTTTTCAACATAATGGATTTGATGCTCCAAGATTCATAAAAGCTGCTATTGGACAAGTATTAGGACAAAATTCTGGAGGAGCTTCAACTCTAACTATGCAAATTGCAAAAAATAATTTTAATGGAACTGAAGTAAGTATTACTAGAAAATTTACTGATATATATCTTTCTATATTCAAAATTGAAAGAGCTTATACAAAACAAGAAATAATAGAATTTTATGTTAATATTCCTTATTTAGGAAGTAATTCATATGGAGTAGAACAAGCTTCTCAAACATATTTTGGTAAAAGTGCTTCAGAACTTAATTTATCAGAAGCAGCTTTAATTGCAGGATTATTTCAAGCACCAAGTGACTATGATCCAACAGTTAATCCAGAAGCCGCCTATGAAAGACGTGATACTGTTTTAAGTTTAATGGTAAGACATGGTTATATAACAAAAGAAGAAAAAGAAGTAGCTAATGCTATTCCTATAGCCAATTTATTAAATAACTCTACTGAAGAAGCTAATCCATATCAAGGATATATTGATACAGCTGTATCTGAAATTGTAAAAAACACAGGACTTGATCCTTATGTTTATCCAATGATTGTTTATACCAATATGAATAAAAAAATGCAAGATGGAATTAATAATATCTTTAATGGAAAAACATATAAATGGCCTAATAAAACTATTCAATCAGGAGTAGCAATTGTTGATACATCTTCTGGAAAAATTCTGGCAATTGGGGCCGGGAGAAATAGAACTGGAGAAAGAACATTTAATTATGCTACAGATATAAGCAGACAAATTGGTTCAACTGCTAAACCATTGTTTGATTATGGTCCAGGAATTGAATATAACAATTGGTCTACTGGTAAAACATTTAATGATGTTAGAACAGTTTATGGTGGAAGTTATATGTCAAACTTTGATGGAAGATATTTGGGTAAGATAACTTTAAGATATTCTTTAAGAGATTCTAGAAATGTTCCTGCACTTCTTGCTTTTAGAGAAGTTGATAATGCTAAAATATTAGAATTTGTAACTTCGCTAGGAATCACACCAGAAATAGATACAAATGGAGTTTTACATGAAGCTCATGCTGTTGGAGCATTTAATGGATCTAATCCTTTAACTATGGCAGGTGCTTATTCAGCGTTTTCTAATGGAGGATATCACTACGATACCTATGCTGTTAATAAAATAATTCTTAGAGAATCAAATGAAGAATTAGAATTTAAGTCTACTAAAGAAAAAGTTATGAGTGATTCAACAGCTTATATGATTACTGATGTTTTAACAGGTGTTGCATCAGATACTGGTATTAGAAATGCTGCAGGTGTTTCCGTAGCTGCTAAAACTGGTACTACTAATTATGATAGAGAAACTAGATCTACATATGGATATCCTTCAAGTGCTGCTCCAGATGGATGGATTGTGGGATATTCTTCTACTACAGCTATGGCAATGTGGACTGGTTATGTTTCAAATACTAAGGGAGTATATATAACTCAAAATAATATGGTATATCATCGTAATGGTTTATATAGAGCATTATCAAAAGTAGTATATGCTGGAAGTGGCAGTTCTTCATTTAAAAAACCATCTAGTGTTGTATCTGTAACAATGGAAAAAGAATCGGATCCTGAAATGTTACCTAGTGAATACACTCCATCAAATAAAAAAATAACAGAATTATTTAAAAGAGGAACAGAACCAACTGAAATATCAAATAAATATGTTCCTTTAGAAAATGTTACAAGTCTAACATTAAAATATAATGATGGTAATGCAAATCTTTCATGGGTAGCTGCTCCTAAAATTACAAAAAACTTAAATGAAGAAAAGCCGGGAGAATTTGGATATTTCGTTTATTTGAATAATTCTTTATTGGGATTTACAACAGATGTTACTTATACCTACACTTCTGATAATCCTTATGGAACATACAAAGTTATTACAGGATATAAAAATATGACAACTAATAGAAGCAGTGGATCTACTGTTGAATTAAATGCTAACGTAACATTCCAATATAATGATGTTAGTGAAATAACTTTAAATGTTGGAGATATTTATACTAATATAGACAAACCTATTACAGTACTAAAAGATGGAATAGATTGTACAAATTTAGCAACAATTAAAAAAACTATAATGAATACAACTACTAATTCTGAAGTAACTAAAATTGATACATCTGCAGAAGGATCATTTTCTATAACTTACTCTGCATCTTATCTAGGAGAATCAAATACATTCACTAAAAAAGTTTATGTAAAGAAAGCGACTTAATTTTACAAAAGTCTCTTTTTTTTAATTGATAATATTATATATTTATTATATAATTACCTTAGTGATTTTTAAGGAGGTCATACTAAATGAAAGAAAAGAAAAAGAAAAATATAATAGGTATTGTATTAACAATCCTTCAAATTTTATGCTTTTTATCATTTATATTTCTAGCCTTCTCTATTTATTTAATAAGTGGTATAGAAACAGAAATAAGATATATGGTAATTGGAGTATTGTTAATATTAAATATTGGAATTTTATTTTTAAGAAGAATAACTAGAAAAAAGAAAACATATATATATATAATTTATATTGTAATAATTTCTATTCTTTTAATTGGGCAAAGTTTATTAGGTTATTTTGTTTATAGAACTTATTCATCTATTGCTAATATAAATAAAGATAAAATTACATATACATCTGATTTAGTTGTTTTAAAAGAAAGTAATATTACAAAAATTGATAACTTAAAAGGAAAAAAGATTGGTATTGTAGAAGATGATACATCAATTGATGGATATATATTGGGAATAAAATTAATTGAAGAAGAAAAGATTAATAATATAGCTACAATTATAGATTATGATGATATTAATAATTTAATAAGTGATTTATATAGTAAAGATATAGATGCTATTATTATCTCAGATAATTACATAAGTATGTTTAAAAGTAATAAAGAATATGAAAATATAGAAAAAGAAACATTAGTAATTAAAGAAAAATCACAGACATATACAAAAGAAGAAATAGCCAAAGTAACCGGAGAAGAAATGCTTAATTTAAATTCTTCTGATTCTGTTACAAAACCATTTACAATTTTAGTTATGGGAATTGATTCTACGGCAGATACTTTAAGTAAAAATGCTACTAGTAATGGTGATGCTTTAATGTTAGTAACATT
>CAZRBE010000020.1:0-3586 GCA_964598285.1 uncultured Mycoplasma sp. | reverse complement strand
TAAAACTATTTATTCCAAGACAAAAACAGTTGCAAAAGAAAATGAAAACAGTAATTTAACAATTGATGATCCTTTTACTGTATTAGTAGTTGGAATAGATTCAACATTTAATGATATAAGTAAAGTAAGTTCATTTAATGCAGATTCTCTTATGTTAATTACTTTTAATCCTAAAACATTAAATGCTACTATATTAAGTATTCCAAGAGATACTTATGTTTATATTCCTCGTATGGGTGTAGAAAATAAAATTACCCATGCTGCTTGGGGTGGCACTAGTTCAATGATTAATACTATTCAAAAATTTACAGGATTAACAATTGACTATTATGTAAAAATAAACTTTAAAGGAGTTGTTAAACTAGTTGATGCTTTAGGAGGAATTACGGTGACAGTTCCAGAATCACTTGATGGAGTTTGTGAACAAAATAGTGATAGAAATAGTTCATCAGGATATAAACAATGTTTTACTAAAGGAGTACAAACATTAACGGGAGAAGAAGCATTAGCTATGGCAAGACATAGAAAAACATTAGCAACAGGAGATTTTGAAAGAGGATTAAATCAACAAATTGTAGTTCAAGGAATTTTAAATCAATTAAAAACTATTAGAAGTGCTAATCAAGCCTTAGAAATACTTGATGCTATAATTAAAAATATTGATACTAATTTTACTACTAAACAATTATTATCTTTTTATGAAATAGCAAAAACATTATTTAAAACTAGTACTTATGGAAATCTAATAAATATGCAACAACTTTATTTGTCAGGATCTAGTCAAATGATTCGTTATGGTACTACAAATAAATATTTAGTTTTATATAATTATATTCCAAATAAATGTAGTTTAAATGAAATAGTAAATATTATGAAAACAAATCTTACAGAAAATACTAAACTTACTGCAAAAAAAATAGATTTTGATATTGAAGAAACATTTGTTATGACGATCAAAGGTAAAAACCCAAGTTGTGGTACTACTTTGTATAAACTTGTTCCAAATGTAGTTGGTCTTTCAGTTTCTAAAGCACAAGCTAGATTACAAGCAGTAGGAATTACTCCTACTATAGAAGAAAAAGAAGTAACTGAAGGAACTGATGGAGTTGTACTTTCTCAAAGTATTGCTAATAGTTATAGAGCTGATTTAGTTGATAAATTTACTATTGTAGTTGCAAAATTAACTAAAGATAATGAAAGTAATACTACTGGGGGAGATACTACTGGTGGCAGTACTACTGGTGGTGATACTACCGGTGGTGATACTACTGGTGGTGATACTACTGGTGGTGATACTACTGGTGGTGATACTACCGGTGGTGATACTACTGGGGGTAATACCGAAGAAAATAATAATACAACTAATGAATAAAAAAAAAACATCATTTTAAATTTTGATGTTTTTTTAAAATTTTACTCTTTTTCAATTGCCCTTGCTAACAAATATCCCCATAAAAATGTTAAAATACAAAGTATTATATTGGAAAAACTATAAGTGAATTTTTCTAGTTGAAGTAATAGAATGACAACAGAAGATAAAACAAAACCTACAATAGCAAAATACATCTTTGTTTCATACTTTTGTAACAATTTCACTATTAATTTTGCCATAAAAATTATTCCTATTATAGCTCCTACCCCAAATGGTAATAAAATTAGTAAATTACTTCCAAATTCTTTTATATTAACTAAATTAGAAACAGTAGCTATTATTTTTTCATAATAACCAAATATCATTAAAACAAATGAACCGCTTATTCCTGGGATTATCATGGCAGAAGATGCTATAAAACCAACAAGAACCAATAATAAATAATCTAAAAAATGCATATTAGAAAAAGAGATAGATACGTTAGCATCAACAAAATTTAGCAGTATTAAAATAGTAAATGTTAAAAAGAAAATAAAGATATTAACAAAATTACATTTGCCTCTAACCTTTTTCATAATTAAACTAGTACCACCAAAAATTAATCCAATAAACAAAAAATAAGTCTGTGTTTTAAAATTATTTAAAGCATATGTAACTAATTTACTTGTACTAATTAAAGCTACAATTACTCCAAGAATAATTGGCAATAAAATACTAACATTCTTTTTAATATTAGTAAAAAAAGTACTAATACTATTTAAAATTATCTCATACAAACCAAGAGATACAGCAAGAGTACCACCACTAACTCCCGGAATAATATTAGCAACCCCTAATATAAAACCTTTTATAAATGTTAATAAATTTTCTTTAGGACTCATTTTATATATCTTCCATAAACCATAACTTTAAAGAATACATAACTTTATCTTTTTCATAAACAACTATTTTATAAATAATATTGTCATAAATATGAACAGTAGCACCATCTTTAGTTGTATAATAATTTTCTTTAACTACATAAATAGGTTTTTCATTATTTGCTATTTTTCCAAAATTAATATACCCTAATACAAACCATAATATTAAAGCTATAACAATTATTTCTAACACAATTGTGATTATTTTCTTTACTTTCATATCACTACCTCCATTTTATATTTTACCACAATTAAACAACCTTTTATATAATTTATTTTAACAATTGTTTTTTATAAATTCTTATGTTATCATTTAATTAATAAAATGAAATGACAAGGAAGTAAAAATATGGAAGATTTAATAAATTTTATTGGTAATATTTACCCTACTAGCAAATATATCAATAATATTATAGGCACAATATTAACAGTAATGTTATTTTATAAAAGTATCTATTGGATAATAGGATTATTTACAACTAGAAAATTTAAACCTGCAAAAAAGAAACATAAATATGCTATTATGATTGCAGCGAGAAATGAAGAAAATGTAATTGCTAATTTATTAGATAGTATTAATCAACAAGATTATGATTTAAATTTAGTAACTATTTTTGTTGTAGCTGATAATTGTAATGATAAAACTGCTGAAATAGCAAGACAAAATGGTGCTGTATGTTACGAAAGATTTGATGATAAACATAGAACTAAGGGATTTGCCTTACAATATTTATGTAAACAAATAGATAAAGATTATAATATAAGTTCTTTTGAGGGATATTTTATTTTTGATGCTGACAATCTATTAAAAAAAGATTATATATCTAGAATGAATGATTCTTTTGATGCTGGATGTCGTATTACTTGTTCTTATAGAAATACAAAAAACTTTAATGAAAATTGGATTGCCTCAACATATGCTATACATTGGTTAAGATCTGTAAGATGTAATCATCGCCCTAGATCAATATTAAGATTAGCTACAAATATTCAAGGTACAGGTTTTCTGTTTACTAATGAAATAATAAAAAATGGTTGGAAATATACTTCTCTTACTGAAGATAGAGCACTAACTGCTGATGCTGTAGCTCAAGGATATCAGATATCTTACAATAATGATGCAATATTTTATGATGAACAACCAGTAAGTTTAAAAATAGCTTTAAGACAACGTTTAAGGTGGTCTAGAGGACATTTAGAGGCTTTTATAGAAACTGGTCCATACTTATTCTTAAATATCTTCTTTGGCAAGTTATTTGTCAAAACAAAATGGCAAAAAGAAAAAGAAATTAAG
>CAZRBE010000019.1:0-12214 GCA_964598285.1 uncultured Mycoplasma sp. | reverse complement strand
TTGTTGGTAATATGGATATTCAAAATCAGTTAATTAATAAAGTTGAAAGAGAATTAGCGGCAAATTTTATTGCTAATAATGAGCCTGATTATATTATGTCAAATTATCAAAAAATATCTGCTTATTTAACAACTCCTGAATTAAAACAAAATTTTCAAAATGCAATTAATCAAGTAGCAATGATGACAAACGAACAATTTATTTCTGAAGAAGGTACAGGAATAAGAAGATAATAATATAAAATGAACAATGAAAGTTCATTTTTTTGTCAGGAAAGCGACTAGGAATGAGCACCAAAAATAAACCAGGAAATTGACTAGGAAAAAATCAGGAATGAGTGTCAAAAATAAATTAGGAAATCATCAGAAATTGAAAAATCAAAAAAATCAAAAATTTTCAAAACTCTACAAACCCTTATGAAACCTAGAAAAGCGACTAAAAAAATCTTTTTTCAATCAGGAAATAATCGGGAAAAAATCAGGAATAGACTTTCAAAAAGAGTTGTGATATGATGTTTTTGCCAATGGGGAGCAGTTCAAATAAGGATACACTATGGCACCATTTTGTTATGAAGTGGCTTCATTAATTACTTGTACTTAATTGTGCAAGTTTTTTTTATTTGTATGGTATAATTTAATTAACAGAGAGTAATTTGTTGAAAGGATGCCATTTATGAAAAAATATAAATTTCTTATCATTTCAATTATATTATTAATATTATCTTTTCTTAATAATTGGTATAGGGATCAAATATTGAATTATTTATTTATTTTTTCTTTGATATCAACATTTATTTTGCTTATTGTATATGTTATATGTATTGTATTTACTATTAGAGATATAATAAAGTCTAGAAATCTAATAAATATAATAACAATAATGATACTATGCATAATTCCAATAATGCTTTTACTTTTTCCATTTAGAATTAGTAAAGTAAAATTTGAATATAATCTTTTTGAAAGACAAAGAATTGAGATAATAAATATGGTTAAAACAGAAAAAATCACACCAGATGAATTAGGAAATGCAGAGTTGCCAAATCAATATAAGAGATTATCAACATCTGGAGAAATTCATATTTATCAAAATGATGAAAGAGGAATTGTAATAGGTTTTTGGGTTTTCCGCGGAATGATATCTGGATCAACTGAACTAATATATTCAAGTAAAGATGATGAACTTATAAAAGAAAATGAAACAGGGCATCCAATTTTTGTTATTCAAAAATTAGACAATCATTGGTATTATGTGAAAACGGACTATTAAATAACAAATTAATTTGTCAATTAAATTATTAACTAAATATTGATAATCTTTTTGTATGAAATGGTAAAAGATATAATATTATAACGGTTAGTAAGCTCTATTACTTACTATCAATTTTGTTTAAGAAATTGTTGTACTTGCACCATAAGGGCACTAGAATTATAAGAAACTCGAACTTTTAATTTTATTATCAATGTTCGATTTTTTATATACTTCAAAATATGATAATATATTTATGTAATAGATCACATCACTATTGGCTTTGACAATAGTGTAATGTGTTATGCTAACGGAATATGATATAAACAAAAGTTTTTAAGGACTTTTTAATATATTCAGATGATAATAATGAAATTCATGTAAACGTTATACTTATCAATAATGATTTATGGTTGACACAAAAAAGTATGGCAGAACTTTTTGATGTTGCAGAAAATAATATTACTTATCATTTGCAAAATATGTTTAAAACAAATGAACTAAAAAATAGTCAGTTACTCAAAAAATTAGAGTAACTGTAAATGACGGAAAATCATATAATATAGGTTTTTATAATTTAGATGCTATCATAAGTGTTGTTTTTAGAATAATTTGTATTATAATGGAAAAAAATGATATAATTGAAATATAAATAGTGGAAGGTAATTTTATGGAAAATAAAAAAAATTATTCTATTGGAGAAGTTGTATCGCAATTAGATACACAGACTATTTTTAGTATGCTATCTGTTATAGGAGTTTTTGTTATATCATTTATAGGTAACAAAATTAGAAATAAATCTAAATATAAATTATATAAGAAACTTTCTATTACTGATACAACATTTATTACAACTTCTCCTAAATATTTTAACTTGAATTCAAATTTAGAAATATCTGATGAAATAGATGAAGAATTCATTCATGCTGTAATACATTTTGATGAAACGATTAGACATTTTATGCCACATTATGATTTGACTAATTTTTATAATAATGTAAAGACATTAAAAATAGGCACTGATAAATTAAATAAAAAAAATTTATTCTTACTTCCCAAATTTATTATTGAGGGATGTTATTCGACGACTGATAATTATATATTATTAAATGAAGATTATAATTTAATAACTTTATATCACGAATTATTTCATGTTAGTAATAATATTATTGATGAAAATAAAAAAGAATTTGGAGGATTTGAACAACAATATAAAGAAGATGTAATCGGAGTATCTCTTAATGAAGGATATACTGAATTATTGAATAAAAGATATTTTTGTACATCTGATGATTTATCTAAAACATCTTATTTATTAGAAGTAAATATTGTATCTTTATTAGAAGATATTGTAGGTAAAGAAAAAATGGAAACTTTATATTCTAAGTCTGATTTTTATGGTTTGATCGAATATTTAAAGCAATATAAAAGTGAAGAAGAAATATTTAAATTTATTAATGACTCCGATTGTTTACTAGATTATAATAAAAAGAAATTTGATATTAATAGTAATGAAATTCAACAAATAATTGATGATATTATTATTTTTCTTTCTGAATGTTATACTTTAAAATTAAAAGGTGATTTAGAAAATAAACAAATAAGTAATGATATTTTTTGTGAGGAATTGATGAATTTTTTAAAAAAAGTCAAAAAAAATCCTTTAGTTGTTTTTAGATTAACAACTGTAGAAGCTATAAAAAGCAATTATAAAGTAGCTATTAATTCTGTAAATAATATATTAAAAGGGCAATATCAAATTAAAATAGTCACAAATAGATAAATAATTATTTTTCTATTTTTAAAAATGTGATATACTATAAAAGTTAATTGTTATTAACTATTGCCCAGTAGCCAAGTGGTAAGGCATCGGACTCTGACTCCGACATTCCGTAGGTTCGAATCCTGCCTGGGCAGCCAATTAAAAGAGGTGTTAATTTATGAGTGATGAAGAGTATAGCAATTTAGTAATTTCAAATGTTATACATAATTGGAAATTTTATGAAGAAAAATATCCATTAAGAAAATTAGATAAAACTGCAATGGTTACAAGATTTGCTCCAAGTCCCACAGGATTTGTTCATATTGGGAGCTTATATACGTCTTTTTCTAATCTTCAATTTGCTAAGCAAACAAATGGTGTTTGTTATTTAAGAATTGAAGATACAGATGGTAAAAGGACTGTGGAAAATGGAATTTCTGGAATATTAGATGATTTTAAAAGTTTAAATATTTCATTTGATGAAGATCCAATAAAAGGTGGTTTATATGCTCCATATATTCAAAGTGAAAGAAAAGATATCTACCTTTCTTTTGCCAAAAAGTTAATTGAAGAAGATAAAGCTTATCCTTGCTTTTGTAGTGAAAAAGATCTTAATGAAATTAGAATGTTACAAGAGGCTTCTAAAGATAGAATTGGATATTATGGTTCTTATGCAAAATGTAGAAATTTATCTAGAGAAGAAGTTATAAAAAAAATAAAAAATGGAGAACAATATATTATTCGTTTAAAATCAACTGGTAGTTTTATGAACAAGATTATTTTAGATGATCTAATTAAGGGCAAAATAGAAATGCCAGAAAATGATATAGATATTGTTATAATAAAAAGTGATGGGCTTCCTACTTATCATTTTGCACATGCAATTGACGATCATTTAATGAGGACTACTCATGTTTTTAGAGGAGATGAATGGGTTGCTTCATATCCAATTCATGAACAATTATTTAAAATGTTAAATTTTAGTCTTCCTAAATATGCCCATATTGCGCCTATTACTATTAAAGAAGGGGATACTGTTAGAAAATTAAGTAAAAGAAAAGATAAAGAAGCAGCCATTAGTTATTATGCAAAAGAAGGAATTCCTAGTGAAGTTATTAGTCTTTATTTAGCTACAGTAAATAATTCTAATTTTGAAGAGTGGTACACTAATAATAATGATAAAACTATAGATGATTTTACTTTTACTTTTAATAAAATGCCTATCGGAGGAAGTTTATTTGATCTTGATAAATTATTAAATATTTCAAAAATATATTTTTCTAGACAAAAAAGTGAAGCAATTGTAAAACAATTAGAAAGTTATTTAAAAGTATATGATGATGAATTTTATAGGATTATACAAAGTAACAAAGATAAATTAATTAAAATATTAAATATAGAAAAATATATTCCTAGACCTAGAAAAGATATATCATCATTTTCTGATGTTAGGAAATATACTTGGTATATGTTTAGCGAGTTGTTTTCTAAAGATTCATATAAAAATGTTTTAAAAAAAGATTTTTATGATATTGGAATTTTAAAAGACTATTTTACAAATTATTATGATAAAGAAGATAGTAAAGATGAATGGTTTAATAAAATAAAAAATATTTCAGGAAAATATGGTTTTGCTTCTGAAGTAAAGGAATATAAATTAAATCCTACAAATTATAAAGGACATGTAGGAGATATTTGTGAACTTATTAGAGTAGCTGTTACATCTTTAAATATGACTCCTGATTTGTACGAAATATTAAAAATATTAGATGATAAAGAAATAAAAAATAGAATTGAAATGTTTGAAAAATCATTTTAAATTTCTTTGACCCGTTGGTGAAATGGTTAACACGCTACCCTCTCAAGGTATTATTTATGGGTTCAAACCCCATACGGGCCACCAATAAAAAATATAATTCCTTGGGATTTTTTTATAAATTCATTAATTTTTCTTTTATTAAATCTATATCTTTAATGAGTCTTTTCAAAGTCTTTTTGTCAATATAATCGTCTGAAAAAGGTGATCCACCTTGTTTGGCTTTCTTACTATTAATATTAATATCAACTCCTTTTAACTTTTCTTCAATACTACCCTGGATAGCATAATTAGTTTCTAAAACTTGGGCTACTAAATATAACCAATTACCTAAAGCATTTTGTTCTGCAGCAGTTAAATCATTTATTAGAGCAAATCCTACGATACATGCTAAAGCTGTATAAGTTTTACTTTTAATATGATCTTGGTTCATAAAGCTTCTCCTTGATAAATAATATGATAAAAAATGTTTCTTTATTTGTAGATAAATGTTATAATATTTTTATATTAGAGGAGGTAAAGATGGATTTAATAGTATTTTTAGTTTTAGTAGTACTAGTTGTTTTCTTATTAAAGGATATAAAATGGGTTACATATTTAATAGGTATTGTAGAAATATTTTTAAGACTTGTAAACTATATAGGTAATCATTTGGGTATAAGTGAATTAGAGTCTTTTATAAATAAATATATTCCTGATTCTTTATTTACTATCTTAGCTAAGTATTCTAGCGGATTATTTTATGATATATTATCATGGATATTAGTTTTATTTTTAGTGTGGTTTTTAATTTATTTAGTCAATGCTTTATTTAGAGGAAGATAAACTTCTTTTTTTTATGTTTATTTTTTGTTATAATAAATATAACAATTATTAAGAAAGAGTGATGATGGTTATGATTTATTTAGATTATTCAGCTACTACTCCTGTAAATGAAGAAGTATTAGAAAGTTTTGTTTTAACTACAAAAAAATATTTAGGTAATCCAAATTCTTTACATAAATTGGGATTGGAGTCAAAAAGATTAATATCTTCTGCAACAAGTCAAATTGCCGATATTTTAAAAATTAAACCTGCTGAAATTATTTATACAAGTGGAGCAAGTGAATCAAATAATACTGCTATAAAAGGGATATGTATGAAATATAAAAATAGAGGAAATCATATTATTAGTACAAAATTAGAGCATTCTTCTGTTATAGCCCCATTATCTTATTTGCAAAATTTAGGATTTGAAGTTGATTTTGTAAAAATAGATAATGATGGATTAGTAGATTTGAAAGATTTAAAAAATTTGCTTAGAAAAGATACAATATTAGTAACTATTGCTAGTATTAATAGTGAAGTGGGAATAAAACAGCCTATTGAAACTATTGCTAAGATAATAAAAGAAAATTCTAATGCTTTTTTTCATTGTGATATAACTCAAAGTGTTGGGAAGGATTATATAAATTTAACTAATATTGATCTAGCTTCCTTTTCTGCCCAGAAGTTTTATGGAATTAAAGGTATTGGATGTTTGATCAAAAAAGAAAATGTTATAATTGAACCCTTAATACATGGAGGAAAATCAACAACTATTTTTAGAAGTGGTACTCCTGCTGTTGGATTAATTGTCTCAATGGCTAAAGCTTTAAGGCTTGTTTATGAAGATTTTGATATTAAATATAATTATGTTTTAGAATTAAATAAATATTTAAAAGATAAATTAAAAGACATTAAAGAAATTCATATTAATAGTACTAATTACGCAATACCTCATATTTTAAATATAAGCTTTAACAATATTAAACCAGAAACTATGCAACATGCTTTAGAAACAAAAGATATTTATGTTTCTACTCAAACAGCATGTTCTGTAAATAATGATATGTCAGAAGCTGTTTATGCTATTACTAAAAATAAAGATTATGCAATGCATAGTATTAGAATTAGTCTTTCCTATTTAACAACTTATACTGAAATAGATATATTTGTAGATGTTTTAAAGCAGAAAATTAAGGAGTTACAATGATAAAAATAATAAAAATAACTGCAATTTGGTGTCCAGCATGTTTAGTTATGAATAAAGTATGGAATAAAATAAATAAAGAAAATATTAATATAATTAATTTGGATTATGATATAGATTATGAAGAAGTAAAAAAATATAATCCTGGTAAAATATTACCTGTATTTATTTTTATAGAAGATGATATAGAAATAAAAAGGGTAGTTGGAGAAGTTAGTGAAAAAAAATTAAGTGATATAATAGAGGAATTGCATATATGAAGAAAACTATAAGATTATTATTATTATTTTTTATTTTATTTTTTGGGAGTAACGTTTCTGCTAAAGAGGCAACTTTATATTTTTTTTATGGTGAAGGGTGCCCTCATTGTGCTAAAGAAGAAATATTTTTAAAAACAATGGAAGAAAAATATGAGGAATTAAAAGTAGAAAGATATGAAACATATAATAACAGTAATAATAGAGCATTAATGAATAAAAAAAAAGATGAATTAGGTGTTACTTCAGCAGGGGTTCCTTTTACTATTATTGGAGAAGAATATTTATTAGGTTATACGGAAAGTTATGCGGACAGACTTGAAAATTATATTAAAGAAGCTATAGCAGATGATGAGACAAACTGTAAAGTTGATGAGAATATTTTAAATATTCCTCTTATTGGGGAAGTAAATGTTAAAAATATATCCATAGGATTGGTTACAATAGTATTAGGGCTAGTAGATGGATTTAATCCCTGTGCTATGTGGGTATTATTATTTTTAATTAGTACTTTAATTGGGATGAAAGATAAAAAAAGGAAGTGGATTTTAGGTATAACATTTCTAGGAGTATCTGCACTTGTATATATGTTAATTATGTTATCTTGGGTAGATATTCTTGTAAATGTGGGTACTACTGTAATTATAAGAAGTATTATTGCTATAATAGCTATAATTGGTGCTATACTTAATATTAAAAGTTATTTAAATTCTAAAGTACAAGGATGTCAAGTAATAGATGATAGTAAAAGAAAAAAAATATTTGATAATATAAAAAAATTTACTTCAGAAAAAAGTTTCTTTTTATCTTTTTTAGGAGTAATTGGATTGGCAATTAGTGTTAATTTAATAGAACTTGCTTGTTCTGCAGGATTACCAATATTATTTTCTAGTATTTTAGCAATAAATAATATCACAGGGCTAATAGCATTTTTATATACTGTTCTTTATATAATATTTTTCTTATTGGATGATTTAATAATATTTATTATAGCAATGTTTACTTTAAAAATTACTGGTATTTCTACTAAATATAGTAAATATTCTCATTTAATAGGAGGTATATTAATGTTTTTAATAGGATTATTGCTTTTAATAAAACCAGAATGGATTATGTTTAATTTTTAAAATATTAGAGGAGAAGATATAATGAAAAGTAAAGTATTTTGTGATATAAGGGGAACTTTTACGGGAGGAATTAATAGGAAAGAAGCAATAACTGATATTATAAACTGTTTAAATTGTTTAGATGAATCAGAAGAAATAAGTTTTTCATTTATTTCTTCTGACAATATGGAATATGTATCTTCTTTTGCTTTTGAGTTATCAAAATATATTTTAGATAGTAAAATAAAATTAGGTACTCAATATTCTTCTGATATAGCATTTGATGGTGAAAAATGTTATAAAGTTGCAAATAATAAAATAGATCAAATGATGATAGAATTAGAAAAAGATGATTATGATATAATTTATTATTTTGAAGATAATTATTTTAATGTTAAATTATTTAATATGATTTTACCAAAAAAATATCCTAATTCTAAAGTGGTTGGATTTTTAATAAAAAATAGTGAACAAATAGATGGAATGGTTGATACTTTATATTCTTATAAAAAAAAGGGAAAGGCTAAATAAAAAAATTTTAATATTTTTATATAATTAAAATATTGTTAAAGTAATATGACAAAAGTAAATAGAATTTAACTGTTTACTTTTTTATTTTCTTTAAATTAATAAAAAGAAGTTAATTATTATCAAAAAAACATTCAAAAAAAACAAATTTCCTTTTTAGAAATATAATGTCTAAAAAACTGTATAATTATTGTCTAGCAAACGTAAAATATCCAAAAAAAATAAAAAAACATTAAAATTATTTAAACCTAATCAGTAAAAAGAAAAAATATTTTTTTTCATAAAAAATGTTTCAAAAAAGTATGATTCATTTGACAATTGCTAAAAAAAATACAAAAAAAACATTGCCTTGTCTTTCTAAATTTGATATTATTTATTTAAGATAAGAAAGGAATTAAGCTATGGAAAATATTAACGATAAAGTATTAAATAATTTAATCGTAGTTAAAAGAAGTGGGCAAAGAGTTAATTTTAATAGCTTAAAAATAGCAGTAGCAATCAAACAAGCTTTTGATAATACTTCAGATAATTATAGTGATAAGGAGATAAATAAAATATATGTTACCACTCTAGATTTTATTTCTAAATCTTATAATGATAGAAAAACTATAAATGTTGAAGATATTCAAGACATTATTGAATCCATTTTAAAACAAAATAAATGTTTAGATGTTTATAATAATTTTTCAGAATATAGAACTAATCGTGCTTTGTCAAGAAAAGCATTCTCTACCAAAAGGCAACATAAATTTGTTAAAGCAATGGAGAAGATTGGTTCAATGAATTCTATAGATGAAAAACCTAATCAGATTTTATATAAATTTGGTAAAACAATATCTAGTGAGTATACAAAATCTTATATTATTGATTCTAAATATATTAGATCCTACGAAGAAGGCCAAATTTTTATTCATAATTTTTCATATTTTAACTTGGGATATATTTCGGATACTCATTTAAAAATAAATAATATATTAGAAGATGATAATTGTTTTTATGAAGTATTAAATTTACTTTTAAGTGCCAAACAAGAAATTCAAGGAGAAATTTGTATAAATAATTTTGATATTCTTTTAAGTAAATATATAGTACTTAAATTTAAACATATTTTTAAAAATTATTTATATAAATATTTAAAATTAATTGGTTATATATCTTTTATAGATTTTAATAAAATATCAAATAAGATAAATAATATTACTACAATTGATTTTGATTTAAATGAATTTAAGGATATTTTTCAAAATGAGCAAAGTTTATTAATTTTAAATAATGCTTATCAAGATGCTATTTTAAATATTAATGAAATGATTGAAACTAATATAAATAAATTACTTAAATCTTTAAATAATTGTCAATTGTATAATAAAAAATATAGTATAAGTATTGGTATAGGAAATACTCCAGAAGAAAACCTTGTTCAAAATTGTATTTTTAATCAATTGATTACTTCTTCTATATTAGATAATGTATGTATTATTTATAAAATAACAAAAAATACGGATTTTAAAAAAATTATTAAATTAATTTATGATAATAAAAATATTAGATTTATTTTTGAAAAAGATAGTTTAAAACAAAATGATATTGAGTACTTTAGTACTGGATTGCGTATTTTTGAAAATATTAATAACATTTCTCAGGCATATGGAAGAATGAATATTGCTAATACATCTTTAAATATGGCACGCTTGGGATTGGAATATAAAACTATAAATACAGAATTTTATAATGAACTAGATAATTTGTTAGAATTAATAAAAAATCAATTGTTATTTGTCTTTGAAACTATTGGAGATAAAAATAAAAATAATTATCAAATATTGTTTAATAATAATATAATTGATGATGAAAAATTAGAAAAAAACCAAAAAATAAGAAAAATCATAAAAAATGGCACTTTAAATATTAATTTAATTGGTTTATATGAATGTGCTATTATGATTGATAAAGAAAGTCCTTCTAAAATAATTATAAAATTATTGAAATATATTAGGCAACAAGTTGATTTAATGTCACAAGAATTGAAGCTTAATTTTACTGTTAGTGCCATTAATTATATAGATGTATCACAAGAACTGATAGATTTAGATAAAACAGTTTTTGGATTAATTCCTAATGTAACTAATAAAACATATTATACAAATATTAATTATTTATTATATACAAATAAAATTGACAATTTTGATATAAATAGTCAATATCAAAAATTATTAAGTGGAGGTAATGTTTTGGAAATTCTTATTCCCAAAAACATTTCTCTAAAAAATTTAAATAATTTGTTATTTGAACTTGCTAAAAGTGATATTAATTTTGTTAATATTAAAAGGAGTAGTGCTTAATGATAATAAATGGAATAAATAAAGTTACATTGCTTGATTATCCTCAATATGTAGCGTGTATTATTTTTACACAAGGATGTCCGTTTAAATGCCCATTTTGTCAAAATTCTCCACTTCTTGGAATAACCAATGATGAAGGAATAATTTCAGAAGAAGATGTGCTATCTTATTTAAGAAGTAGAAAAAATATTTTAGATGGTTTAGTTATATCAGGAGGGGAACCTACTATTCAAAAAGACTTAAAACAATTTATTATTAAAGTAAAAGAACTTGGATTAAAAGTAAAACTTGATACCAATGGTTTTAATCCAGAAGTTGTGAAAGATTTATTAAATAATAATCTTTTAGATTATGTAGCAGTTGATATAAAAAATGATTTAGACAATTATGCTAAAAGCTGTGGTTTTAAAAGCTTAGATATTTCTAATTTATTAAAGACTATTAAAATTTTAAAAAATTCAAAAATAGATTATGAATTTAGAACTACTATTATGAAAAAATATCATTCAATTTCAGAGATAACCAATATTTTAGATTTGATTGGTCCGAATGTAAAATATTATTTGCAAAATTTCAGAGATAGTGAAAATGTTATTGATCATACAATCGAGGGTTTTAGTGAAAAAGAACTAATTGATATAGAAAAAGAATTACAAAAAAAATATCCGAATGTAAAAGTTCGTGGTTTATAAAATTATACAAGAAATTAAGG
This sequence comes from uncultured Mycoplasma sp., assembly GCA_964598285.1. Taxonomy (GTDB): domain Bacteria; phylum Bacillota_I; class Bacilli_A; order RF39; family UBA660; genus CAG-611. The sequence continues at coordinate 432 of CAZRBE010000019.1, read as the reverse complement.
AGGAATATTTATGTATAAAGTTAGAAAAAGAGATGGAAAAATAGTTGCTTTTGATATAAGCAAGATAAAGGATGCAATAATTAAAGCATATGATGCCGAAGATAAAAAGTATGATGAAAATGTAATAGATTTTTTAGTATTGAAGGTTACTGCTGAATTTGAAGATAAAATAAAAGATAATATTGTAAATGTTGAGGATATTCAAGATGCTGTTGAAGCTACTTTGATAAAAGCTGGTTATGCAGAAGTTGCCAAAGCATATATTTTATATCGTAGACTTCATGATAAAATGCGTAATATGCAATCAACTATTTTAAATTATAAAGATGTGGTTAACAGTTATATTAATGTAACTGATTGGAGAGTAAAAGAAAATTCTACAGTTACTTATTCAATTGGAGGACTTATTTTAAGTAATTCTGGTGCTATAAC
>CAZRBE010000018.1:1894-12364 GCA_964598285.1 uncultured Mycoplasma sp. | reverse complement strand
CTCCTTTCAACTTCATAATGAGAGGAAAAGAGTTTTTTTATACAGTCTTCTTGTTCTTCTTTTTGTTTTTTAAAATAAATAATATTAGTATAATTATAAGTAATATTCCTATATAAATATAGATAGGATTTAAAGAAAGAAATTTTAGCAAACTAAAATGTATTTTATGCGTTAAATAAATATCTATTTCATCTAATAATTCTTCATCATAATAAACTTTAACAATACCTAATTTATCATTCTCTTTCATTTTAGTTGTAATAGTTTCTATTCCATCATAAGAAAATTCTAATTTACTTAAATCATAATCGTTAATAACATAATAACTATAATCTTTAGTAGCTTTAATATCATATTTGTCCTCTTTAGCATATAAAGTATCCAAGGAAAATAAAATATCATTTTCATTAATTAAAATATGATAGTTATAATTATTCATATAATATTCATAAATAGTTAAAGCATCAATAAAATGATTAGGTGTAATTAAACTATAAGTAGCATTAGTAGTGATTAACATGTAGTTAATGTCATTATATATGGCAATTGAGGCAAGACAAAAACCCGCTTTTACATCATAACCTGTTTTACCTCCAATTAAATAAGTCATATCTAAATTATACTTATTTTTATAATATTTAATAGTGTGTTCTAAAGTATGACCATCAGTTGTTTTATATGACATTGTTTCTATTACTTTCGTAAATGTTTCATTTTTTAAAGCATATCTAAATAAAAGAGATAGATCATAAACAGTTGAATAATTACCTATTTCATCTAAACCATGAGGATTAGTAAAATTAGTGTTAATCATTTTTAATTCTTTAGCTTTTTCATTCATCATATTAACAAAAAAAGGAATATCTTTTCCTACTGATCTAGCTAAAGCATTAGCGCAATCAGCTCCTGATTCTAACATTAGTCCATATAATAGCTCTTTATAAGTATAAGATTTGTTTAAAGATAGTCCTGAAGTTGAAGCATCATATTTTATTAAAGCAGAAAAATCAGTTTGTTTTAATGTAACCATCGCTTCTAAATCATCAACATTTTCTAAAACAATGAGAGCTGTCATAATTTTAGTTAAAGAAGCAATATAAACTTTATCATTGACATTTTTTTCATATAAAACTTTATCATCATTTAAATTAATTAAAATAACATTTTTACTTGATGTATCAAAATCTATAGCCCAAGTATTTAAAGGCACTAAACATAAAATAATTGTTAATAAACATAATCCTAATTTTTTCATAAGTACCCTCATTCTTTAATTATTATAATGGATATTTGTCTTTTTTTAAATAAAAAGATATAATATTTTTAAAAAAGAGATGATACTGATGAAAGATTATTTAAGTAATTGTAATTTATGCCCTAGAAATTGTCATATTAATAGACATGAAAAAGTTGGCTTTTGCAAAGCTAATGATAAACTAAAAGTAGCAAGAGCAGCACTTCATTTTTTTGAGGAACCTTGTATATCAGGAACATCAGGAAGTGGAGCAATATTTTTTACTTATTGTAATCTAAAATGTATATTTTGCCAAAATTATGAAATATCTAGTAAAAATATTGGAAAAAATATATCTATAAAAAAATTCAGTGAAATTTGTTTAAATTTACAAGAACAAGGCGCTTTAAATATTAACTTAGTAACTCCTACTCACTACATTCCTTTAATAAAGAAAGGTTTAATACTAGCTAAAAAAAATGGTCTTTATATTCCAATCGTTTATAATACTAGCTCTTATGAAAATGTAGAATCACTAAAATTATTAGAGGGTTTAATTGACATTTATTTACCTGATTTTAAATACTATAATAACAATATAGCAATAAAATATTCTAATGCTAATTTTTACTATGAAATTGCTACTAAAGCAATAAAGGAAATGTATCGTCAAGTAGGTAAATTTAAAATTAATAAAGATGGTATTATGGAAAAAGGTGTAATTGTAAGACATTTAATGTTACCCAAAATGAAAGAGGACTCTAAAAAGATTGTCAAATATTTGTATGAAACATATAAAAATAATATTTATATTAGTATTATGAACCAATATACTCCAATAAAAAAATTAAAATATAAAGAATTAAATAATACTATAAAAGAAACTGAATATGATGAAGTCATTAACTATGCTTATGATTTAGGAATTAGAAAGGCCTTTATTCAAGAAGAAGGAACACAAAAAAAGAGTTTTATTCCTGATTTTAAAAATCAAAAATTTTAACTCTTTTTATTTTAAATAATTTAATTTATAAAGAAGTTCAGCAGTGAGAATTGCTCCTCCCGCAGCTCCTCTTAAAGTATTATGAGAAAGACCAATAAATTTATAATCAAAAATATTATCTTTGCGAAGCCTTCCTACTGATATTCCCATACCATTATCTAAATCACGATCAAGTTTTGTTTGAGGTCTATCATTTTCTTCAAAATACTTAATAAATTGTTTGGGTGCCGTTGGCAAATTAAATTCTTGTGGTAAACCTTTATAATTATTCCACTTCTCTATAATTTGTTCTTTTGTGGGTTTTATTTTGAATTTCACAAATACTGTTGCCATATGTCCATCAGTTACAGGTACTCTAACACATTGTGAAGAAATTTTTATTTTATCATTTAAAACTATTTTATGGTTTTCTATTTTTCCCCATATTTTTAATGGCTCTATTTCCGATTTTTCTTCTTCACCTTTTATAAAGGGAATGACATTATCAATCATTTCAGGCCAATCAGTAAAAGTTCTACCCGCTCCACTAATGGCTTGATATGTTGAAACAATTATTTCTTGTATGCCATATTCCATTAAAGCATTTAATTGAGGAAGAAAACATTGTATAGAACAATTGGGTTTTACAACAATAAATCCTTTTGTTGTCCCAAGTCTTTTTTTCTGTTCTTCTATTATTTTTAAATGATCACTATTTATTTCAGGCAATATTACAGGAACATCATCAACTAACCTGTTTGCAGAATTATTAGAAACTACTACTATCTCTTTTTTAGCATAAGTTTCCTCTAAAACTTTTATTTCTTCTTTGGGCATATTTACAGCACAAAATACTAACTGAACTTTTTCTGCTATTTTTGAAACATCATTTATATCCTCTACTATCATATTTTTTGCATATTCAGGTATTGGCTTTGTCTGTTTCCATTTTTCTTTCACTGCTTCACTATAAGTTTTATTCATACTATTTTTTGAGGCACCTAAAACAACTACTTCAAAATAAGGATGATTAGCAAGCAGAATTACAAATTTTTGTCCAACACTTCCTGTTGATCCAAGTATCCCAACTTTAATTTTTTTCATACAATCACCAAATTAATTATAATAAATTTTTTTAAATAAATCAATAAAAAGAGCCCAAAGGCTCTATCTATATTAACACCTTTCTCAAAAAAGAAAAGTGAAAGGTGTCTACATTATTTTATGGTGTATTAAAATAAAATGTTCCATTTTTCAAATTAAAAGTTATACTTCCATATTTACTTGTTTCATAATAAGTTAAATTTAAATTGTTCAAATTATTTATTGTTTCTTTACTAGGATGTTTATAAATATTATTTTTTGCTGCTGATATTATAGAATATTTAGGAGTTATTCTATTTAAAAAATCAATATCATTACTTGTATTAGAACCATGATGTGCTAATTTTAGGATATGAACATTTAGCAATTTATATTCATCAATTATTATTTTTTCTATTTTTTTTGAAATATCCCCAGTTAATAATATGCTGTAATTATTTATTGTTGTATATAATACAATACTTGAATCATTTTCATTATCATAAGATTTATTAAGTGAATATATTTTTATATTATCTAAAAAAATTATATCGTTTTTTTGTAATTTTATTACTTTTACCTGCTTTTTTATGGCCACTTTTAACACTTTTTTTTCTAAGTCATTTAAAGAATTGCTATTTATATATATTGTTTTTATTTTATAATTTTCTATTAAATAGATACTATCTCTTATATGATCAGCATCTCCATGAGTAAGAATTAAATTGTCTATTTGTCTTATTCCTTTTGATTTTAAATATGGAATTATTTTGTTTTTTGCAAATTTATATGTATATTGATTGTCGTTTGTCGCGACAACTCCTCCTGTATCTATTAATGTTACTTTGTCATTTACTGTCAAAAAAGTAGAATCTCCTTGTTCAACATCAATAAATGTCAAATAATCAGTTCTGTTAAATGGCCATAAATAATTCAGAATAATTAATAATATTAATGGTATTAATTTGTTTTTTTGACTCTTTTGAATTCCCAATAAAAAAACAATTGTTGACACCCAATATAAGACAAAAATTGACAAATTAGGTTTACATAATATTATTTTTAATATATTTATTTTAGAGCAACAAAGAGATATTTCTTCCATAATAGTAATAAATAAAAACAATAAATTATCTAAAAAAGGTAATATATAACTTATCAGTACTAGTGGTAAAATAATAAAGCTAACATAAGGTACAAAAAATAAATTATAAATAATGGATAATAAATTCACTTGATAAAAATTATAAATAGTTATTGGCAAAGAAACAATAAAAGATAAAAAAGATATAATTAATAATTTTTTCCAATAAAAATTCTGCTTTTCAATAAATTTATTCATTAAAATAAGCGTTAATGAAATAGAAAAAGAGTATTGAAGCCCTATATCATAAATATTTAATGGATTAATAAATAAAATAATAGCTAAAGTTATTAATAATAAATTTTGAGGTTTTATATAAAAATAATATATTTTATTTATAAAAAGCAAAATAGTAAAAAGACTGGCTCTAAAAACAGACATAGAAAAATTAGTTAAAAACATAAAATATAATAAAAATAATATTAATATAAAATATCTTGTATTTTCTTTAATCTTTATTTTTTTTAATATTTTATCAAAAACAAAAACTAATATTGCAATATGCGTACCAGATATAGCAAATAAATGACTAATTCCATTTTCTTGATAAGAAGTAACAACATCATAATCTATATCACTTTTATTACCAAATAATAATGTATTTATATAAGAATAACTTTTTTTTAGCTTTAATGATCTATCATATAAAATATTTTTTATTTCATACAGAATATTATTATTGTCCTTTGTTTTCTCTATATCAGTTATTTCAAATAAATTATAAATTTTTTTATTATATAAATATTGTTTATAATTAAAAGTATTATCTAAAGTATTATTACTTAATTCTATTTTAGTAACCTTTATTTTTATAAAATCTCCTATAGAATATAAATTTAAAAATTCTTTCGTTTCAGATTCTGAAATATAATAATAAGCAATAAATTTTTCGATTCCTTTCAAATCTAATTTAAGACCATAATCTTTTTTAGTAATATTTTCTATTCTGCATTCTATTTCACTAATATTTATATAAAAGCTTTCGTAAGTAACAAAAAAATTAATAATTAAAAAATAAATAAGAGCAAAAAAAAGAAATAGATAATATAAAATATCACGTAGTAATAAGATCCTTAATTTGATCATAAATAGATTCACCTATTCCTGGAACTTTTTTTATTTCATCAGTTGTTTCAAATTTTTTTTCTTCTCTATAATTTATTATTGCTAAAGCTTTTGATTCTCCTATTCCTGGCAACTTCATTAATTCTTCCTTACTAGCTTCATTTATAGAAATTAAGGTAGTTGATTTTTCTCCTACCTCATTATTAGAAATACAACTATTATTACTCTTATTACATTCATCTATTAATATTTGTTCTTTTTCCTTTACAACTATAAAATTTGTAATTTCATCAATGCTATAAATAATAATAACCATTTCATCAGTTACTCTTTTACTTAAATTATTTATTTCTGTTGAAGCATTAGGAGTTAATCCTCCAGCTAATTTTATAACATCATTTACTCGCTTACTAGAATTAACTTCATATACTCCAGGATTTACTACTTCTCCTTTTATTTCTACTATAACCTTTGTTATTTCTTCTTCTGCAACAGCAACATAATCATTTATAGTTGTTTCCTCATTATTAACTTCATATTTTAAATAATAATAAGCTATACAATCTGATATTAACACAATTAAAAACAAGGCAAATAAACCAATAAAAAAGAATTTATTTTCTTTTACTGTCTCTATAAATTCTTTCATAAAAAAACCTCCTACTAAATTATTTTACATTAGTAGAAGGTATACCTTAATTTTGTTCTAAACTTGTTTCATATTTTATTCTTTGAACTAATGTCAAAGCACAACAAATTGATAATGCAAAGCTGCCTCCATAGCTAAGAAAAGGAAGGGGAATTCCTGTAAGAGGCATAATTCCTAATACACCACCAAGATTTATAACAATATGAATAAAAATATAAAAAGCAACACCATAGCAAATTAAAGATTGATAAACTTTTTTGGCTCTTTTCCCAATTAAGGTTATCCTAATTAAGATAAAAAGATAAAAGAACATTAAAACAATTGCTCCAACAAGTCCAAGTTCTTCTACAAAAATGGCAAATATAAAATCAGTATGAGCTTCTGGTAAATATAAATATTTTTGTGTACTATTACCTAACCCCTTACCAAATATACCTCCATCATTTATTGCAATATAACCATTACATACTTGATTCCCTTCATTCAAATATTTACTACAAGGATTAAAAAAATCAAATCTTTCTAATTTTTCACTCGATACAACATTGTTTATAGCACCACTTAAAACTAAAATAACAATTGTAGCAACTAAAAAACATCCTATTCCTATAACTAATAATTTAATTTTTTTAGGAGTTGGTGATAGTAAAAATATAAACATTGATATTGATAAAAAAACAAATGCTGTTCCGTAATCATTTTGTAAAACAATTATAAGTGTAATTAATCCAATAACAAAAAGAGGAAAAAATATTTTTAATTGATTATCACTATCTTCTTTTAACTTTAAATTACCATAGTAACAAGCAAGCCACATAATAATTGTTACTTTAGCAAATTCACTTGGCTGAACACCAAAATCTCCAATACCCAACCAACCACTTGTATCATTTACAACTAATCCAGAAAAATAAACAATTAAATTTAATCCAATTACAATTATCAAAACCATCCATGATAATTTTTTATAAGTAGATGTTGAAAATATTTTTATAAAAAAAACGCATAATACAAAACTTCCTACTAAAATACCTAATTGCCTAATAAAATAATTCCAAGGAGAAACTCCAAACATATAAGCAGTAACATTAGACGCTGAAAAAATCATTATCAATCCACAAATAAATAAGATTGTCGTAGCTATAAAAAGTTTTTTATCCATATATTTAATTATTTTTTTCATATATCATCATTCATATCATAGCATAATTTTTAAAAATTATAAAACTTTATTTATAAAAATGGTGTTTTGTAATGTCAAAAGTAGTCTTATTATAATAAACTATATTAGATAAAAGGAGGATGTCTATGTATTATTATGGTAATTCCTATGGATATGGAAATTCAGGAAACTGCTGTGGAGTTCCAGCTACACCTTGTGGAGGAAATGTTGGATATGGATCTGGTAGTGGATATGCAATTATTCTAGTATTATTTATTCTATTAATTATAATTCTTGGCGCTAGAAATTGGAATAACTAATTTTTTAATAAATGGAAATATCAAAAAATATTTCCTTTTTTTGCAATTTATTAGTATTTATGATAAAATATTATTGATTTAGGTGATGTAGTATGTTAAAAAACAAAGATATTTTGGATGAAAAATGTAAAATATTAAGACAAGTAAGTAAAGAAGTTATTTTTCCATTAACACAAGAAGATAAAAATAATATTAAACTTATGTCTGAATATTTAACAAATAGTCAAATTGATAAATTAGCAAAACAATATGATTTAAGACCTGGAATGGGGCTTTCAGCTGTCCAACTCGGTGTTTTAAAAAGATATTTAGTTATTGTTCATGAACAAGATATTAAAGAAACATTTAAAACTTATGTTATTATCAATCCACAAATAATAAGTAATTCAGAAGAAATTATTTATGTTGAAGAAGGCGAAGGATGTCTTAGTGTTAATAGAGATGTCAAAGGAATAGTTAAAAGATTTGCTAGAGTAACTATTGCAGGGTTTGATATAAATGGCAAACCAATTAAAGTAAGAGCTAGAGAAGAATTAGCAGTTGCTTTCCAACATGAAATAGATCATTTAAATGGGATATTATTTGTTGATAAAATAGATCAAAAAGATCCCTTTAAAGATGCTGCTGAATATAGGGCAATTTAAAACAAACTTTTTTAATCAACCAATTTTACACTAACTAATTTACTAACCCCTGATTCTTGCATAGTAATTCCATACAAAGTATTAGCATATTCCATTGTCTTTTTTTTATGAGTAATTATAATAAGTTGAGTTTTATCAACATATTTAGAAAAGTATTGCCCAACTTTAGAAACATTTGCTTCATCTAAGGCTGCTTCTATTTCATCAAATAAACAGAAAGGAACTTTTTTAATATTTAAAATAGCAAATAATAAACTAATTGCAGTTAAAGTCTTTTCTCCTCCAGATAAAAGTGAAATAGTTGATATCTTTTTTCCAGGAGGAATAACATTTATTTCCACTCCTGTTTCTAGGATATTATTTGCATCAGTTAAAGAAAGATTGGCACTTCCTCCATTAAATAAATCTCTAAATACTTTATCAAATTCTATTTCTATTTCCTTAAACGTTTTTAAAAATTCATTTTTCATAACAACATCTAATTCATCAATAATAGAAAGCAAAGTCTTAATAGCATTATCTAAGTCTTCACTTTGTTTAGTAAGAAAAATATATCTTTTGTTAATGCGATCATATTCTTCAATTGATCCAATATTAACAATTCCTATATCTTTCAGTTGCTTTTTATAATCATTAACATTTTTTCTAGCAATATCAGCATCAATTTCTAAAATATAATTAGTTTTAGCACTCTCAAAAGTCATCTCATATGTTTCACTTAAAGTGTTTAATAAATTATCCATTTTAACACTCATTTTAGTATTATTTATTTCTAAGTCTTTTAAATTAGCTTCTTTATCTCTAATATTAGAATTACTTAATTTATAACTTGCCTGTAATTCTTCTATTTCAGTTTCTGTTTTTTCTTTTTCTTTATTAACAATAATTAATTTTTTACTTATTTCTTCTTTTTGATTTAAAACATCATAATATTGCTTTGTTATTCTTTCCTCTTCCTTTGAAATATTTTCACTAATTAAATCTTCTAAATTATTAAGTTCCAAATCTTTTTGTTCATAAACTTTTTTTATTTCTTCATAGTTAATATTTTTATTATTAATTTCTTCCGTTAATAAAATTCTAGACTTTTCTTTTTCTAGTAAAGAATTTTGCATAATTTGTATTTCTTTATTATAATTTTCTAATTTTTCTTCAATCTGATGTGATTCTTTAATAACATTTTCTTTATTAATTATTACATTTTGTAGTTCATATTTTTCACTAATAACACTTCGTTGTTTAATTGTTCCTCCTGTTATAGAACCTCCAACATTTATTAGTTCTCCTGTTAAAGTAACTATCATAAATTTATTTTGAATTTTTTTACTAATAAAATTAGCATTATCAATATTATCAACTAATAAAACATTGCCTAATCTATTATAAATAATATTATGATAATCATCGTCAAATTTAACAAGATTGGCTAAAATATTGATAAAACCAGGTTCCTTTTCTAACAGATTTAAAATTTGATCATCAATATATTTAGATTTTATTGCATCTAAAGGATAAAATGTAACTCTTCCTAAATTATTTTCTTTTAAATAATTAATACAATTTTTTGCTGCATAAGAGTCATCAACAACAACATAATCTTTAGATCCTCCTAAAGCAATATCTAATGCTGTTGCATATTTAGAATCTATATCAATTAAATTGGAAATTGTATTATGAAGTCCTTTTAATTTTGGATTAGAAAATAACCTCTTAACATTAGAATTTATACTTCCTCCTGTTGTAATATAGTCTTCTAATGATTTTATTTTATACTCCAAACCAGCAATTTCTTTTTGATAATTAAATACTTCATTTTGTAAATTAATTTTAATTGTGTTGTTCTTTTTTATTTTTTCAGAAACAATAAATATTTCTTCTGTAAGATTCTTACTTTGATTCATTAATATATCAATATCTGTTTTACAAGATAATAATTTATTATGTAAAGATAGCTTTTGTTCTTGTAAATTAGAAATATTCTCATGTACTTTTAAATCAGTTGCATCATTTGTTTTTGCAACTTTTTTCATAGCTGTTTTCATAGCACCTTTAACTTTAATGTTATCATTTCGTCTTTTAGCACTAGTTTCAACACGCTTTGTAGCACTCTTAATATTTGGCATTATTTCACCTCCAATATCTAATTCATAAGTATTTTAACAAAGATAAGTATAAAAAGCAATAACA
>CAZRBE010000018.1:1064-1884 GCA_964598285.1 uncultured Mycoplasma sp. | reverse complement strand
CATCATATTTACTTCTTTCTTTAATAATATTTTTTTCACCATTTATTTTTTCTTCTTCTTTTGTTAAAGAAAGTAAAGAATTATTTAAAAAAACTATTTGTGTGTTTATTTTTTCAAGTTCATCTTTTTTATTAGTTATAGTTAAATCATTATTACTATTATTAGTATTTAATAATACTATTTCATTTTGCACATTTTCAATTGAATCTTGAGTCTTATGATATAAAATATTCAATTTTTCCAAATCATTAGCTATTAAAGATATTTCTATGCTACGTAATTTTTCTTGAACATCTAAATATTTTTTAGCTAGAATGCTTTGTTCTTTTAAAGGGGTTAATTGTTCTTCAATTTCTCCAACTATATCATGAACTCTATTCAAATTTTCATTAGTTTTATCAAGTTTTTTTAAAGCTTCTTCTTTTCTTTTTTTATATTTTAAAACTCCTGCTGCTTCTTCAAAAATAACTCTACGTTCTATTGGAGAATCACTTATTACATTTTCTATTTCTCCTTGAGATATAATATTAAAAGCATATCTTCCCATACCACTATCTAAAAATAAATCATTTATATCCTTTAAACGACATTTTTCATTATTTAAATAGTATTCGTTTTCCCCAGATCTATAAACCTTTCTCATAATACTAATTTCTGTATAAGGAACTTTTAAATAAGAATCACTATTATCAAATATTAGAGAAACACTAGCTAGATTTAATGGCTTTCTACTTTTACTACCAGAAAAAATGACATCAGTCATTGTTGTTGAACCGCGTTAGTTTTTAACAGACTGTTCTCCTAAAACCCATCTAACAGC
>CAZRBE010000018.1:0-1042 GCA_964598285.1 uncultured Mycoplasma sp. | reverse complement strand
ATACAAGTAACATCATCATCTAAAGTTATATTAATTTTATCAGCAAATGATTTAAAACCAGATATTTTTATTTCTTTTAAATACATACCTTCACCTTCTACCATTACATAATCATTATACCAAAAAAGAAAAGATTAAAAAACCTTTTTTAAAATATTAAAGTTTAAAAATTAAAACTTTTACAATAAAACAAATAAGAATAATAAAATAAGTAAAAATAGTTTACACACTAATCTTGACAAGCTCACTCTTTTATATTCTGCGATTAGGTGACAATGTCACTTAACCGTTCCTTTTTGGTTAACTTATAGTTGATTTATTTGACTATTGTAGGACGAAAACTAATATGGGTGGAACTAGAATTATCCTTACCACTTCCATAGCCAGCAAGTGAACTGAATATACCAACTTCTGAAAAATTTGAAAAATAGGTTCCTCCTCGTTTGAGCCAAGGAACTTCAGAAGTAACAAAGCTTGTATAATCACCATACCAATGTGATGCTTCTGTTAAAGCATGTTGTAAATTAGATGATGTATATACACTACTTGTTGTATATATATTTACATACTTACTTGCTGGAAATGCTATTCCATCTGTTTTAGATCCACCGCCAAATAATGCCCCATTAAATCCTGAATTATATGTTATAGATCCTGAATAATAATTATAATTACCCATTACAAATTCCACAGCTCCACCTGACATATCATATATGCCATATATATTTCCAGTTGTGGATGCTAATATACCATATTGCCCATTATATTTATTTGCTGTTGTTGTACATGACGTTGAGGAAGATTTAGCTCTTATAGTATTTCCTCCTATTCCAGTTATATGAGAAGAACAATTATTGATTGTTACTTCTGTACAACTAGTAGAACTTGTACATCTACCATAAATACTTTGGGTTAAATAGGCTACTGCTCCCCATTCATTATTCTTGCTCATATGGATATCCATTGTGGTATCTGTTTGTTTATTAAATCCAAAAACATTGCCACTTTGTTCCATACTTCGTGAGGCAAAAAAGAAATTACT
>CAZRBE010000017.1:1898-12442 GCA_964598285.1 uncultured Mycoplasma sp. | reverse complement strand
CCTGCAACCCCTTGGTCCCAAACCAAGTGCTCTACCAAGTTGAGCCACTTCCCGAAATGGTGTCCCAGAAGCGATTTGAACGCTTGACCGATGCCTTAGAAGGGCATTGCTCTATCCAGCTGAGCTACCAGGACACAATACTTGCATTAACTTAAATGCTAGTTAATTATACAATATATTTTTTATTAATTCAAGCATCTTTTCTATTTTTTTCTAAAATATTAATATTTTTATTTACAAATATAACTTTATTTACATCATAATTATCAAAAACAGAATAACAAATAAGATTAATTGCTTCTTCATTTAAAACATTATTTTCATATATATAATCATTAAATACCAAATTTATTGAGTTTTCATTTAATTCATAATCTTCTAAAACTAAATTATAATTTAATACTGAAACCAAATTTTCATAAAAGACATAATCTTTAGTTAAAGTTTCTATGATAATTTCTATTTTTTCTCTTTCATCATTTAAATATTTAGTAACGGGAATATAATTATTATTTTCTCCTAAAAAATAAACTATAACTTTATTAATATTTTTATTATTAACTATTTCATATTTTTTATTAATACCATATTCTTTTGTTAAAACTGTTGGTAATTCTTTTGTAGTATTTGGAACATATTTTAATAAACTATTTTCTACATATAATTCTATTCCTATAACATCATCTATACTAGTCAATGTATATGTTAAAGCCTCAATAAGTTGTTCTGATTGATCTTCTGTTACATTTAAAAATTCCTTAGAAAAGTTTATTTTTAATAACTTATTTTCTAATTCTACACTTATAATTTTTGTATTTTGAGGTAACATAGGAGAAAAATAACTTGGTAACAAAGCATTTTTATTATTTTTCGTAATCATCGTTTCTAATAATATTTTAACTTTTTCTAAAGTAGTTAGTTCTTTTTCTACATAAACATAAGTTTTGCTTATATAATTATCTTTATTTAAAGTATATATTGCTTCTTTATAATCAATATTATAATTATTAATTTTGTATATTTTTTTTGTTTGTTCAATTAAATTAAGGCTACAAAAGACAAAAACTATAAAAAAAACTATACTAGTAATAAAAATTCTATTTAAAGCCTTCTTTTTTAACATAACTTCACCTTTTAAATATTATGAAAAAACATGTGAATTTATCACATGTTATAGAGATATTTCATTTAATTTTAATAATTCTACTACAGCCCCTGCACGTCCTTTTACACCTAACTTTTGCATTGCATTAGATATATGATTTCTAACTGTTTTTTCTGATATATTTAATTCACTAGCTATTTCTTTCGTTGTTTTATTTAAAATTAATAATTCAAATACTGTTTTTTCTCTTTTAGTAAGTATTGATTTCCTCAAACTTTTTCCCTCACTTTCAAGTCGGGTGGCTTTATACTATTCATAATATTTTATGAGTTACCTACTAAAAAGTGCTAAAAAAACAGCCTATAATATTATGAAAACTTTATAGATATATTTTTCTTTGTATCATAATTATCTTGAATAAGTCTCATTATATTATTAGCAAGTAAACTATCATGAGATTCTTTTTTTATAACAACTAATATATCATCATTATCTACATCTATAAAAGAATCTAATTTATATTCTTTTTTTATTTGTTCTTCTAAAACTTCTTCTTCTCCATTTAATTCATTAATATATTTAATTTTTAAATAGGCATTATTCTTTTCTTCACTTGTAGAAGAAGTATTACTTAATATCTCCTCCAGTTCATTTTTTAAAGTTTGTCTTTCTGTATCCTGTTCTGCTTTTAAAGCTGTTATATAAGAACTTTCTTCAACATCAAAAGTAACATCAATCACATCATCCTCCATACTGTTAACAATTACCTCATTGGGCATAGTAATATAATATACTCCTAAAACTAATATTAAACTTAAAAGAGTTAAAAACCATAAATTTTGTTTCTTTATCATAAAAAGATTCCTCCTGATAAAGTATATTTAATAAATGTTTTTTTAGAACAAAAAAAGAGCCTAAGCTCTACTTACATATTTACCATCTTTAGTTGATATAATAACACTTTCTCCTTCATTAACAAATAAAGGAATTCTAATATTATAGCCAGTTTCCACAGTAGCATCTTTAGTAGCAGTACTTGTTGTATTTCCTTTTACACCAGGTTCTGCCTTAATAACTTTCATTTCAATTTTATCAGGAAGATTTAATCCTAACATTTCTCCCTCAAAAAAAATAATATCAACGTCTAAATTTTCTTTTAAAAATTTTGTGTCATTACCAAGTTTTTTTTCATCAATTTCCACTTGAGAATAATCATTCATATTCATAAAAACATAGCTATTTCCTGATTTATATAAAAATTGCATTGGCTTTTTTTCAATCCTTGCTGCTTCTACTTTAACAGCAGAATTAAATGTATGCTCAATTGTTGAACCACTTCTTAAATCTTTCATCTTCGTTCTAACAAATGCAGCTCCCTTACCTGGTTTTACATGTTGAAACTCTAATATCATATATAAATTATCTTCAAATTTTATAGTCATTCCTGTTTTAAAATCATTTACGTTTATCATTGTGAACCCCACCTAACTAACTTTATATATTATTTTTCTTCTTTATGCAACGTATGTTTATTACATCTAGGACAATGTTTTTTTATTTCTAAACGTTCTGTTGTATTTTTAATATTTTTTTCAGTACGATAATTTTGTTCTTTACAAACTGTACAAGTAAGTGTTTTCCCTTGTCTATGTTCTAATTTTGCCATAATATGCCCTCCTTTTTACAAGCACTATAAATTTATCATAAATTTAAGTAGAAGTCAATTATTTTCTGTTACCTGATGAATTATATAATGAAAAAAAGGCATTAGAAGAAGCTTTAGAAATACGATAATTAACATCTGATTTATATTCTCCACTTGCTATATCTTGAACATCAGGAGAAGATACTATAATACTCATAATTGGATTATCGCTTGGAGCATAACCAATAAAATTATTACTCATCGTTGGATGATTATATATTCCAGTACCTGGATCTACAAAACTTTCACTTGTCCCTGTTTTACCTGATGGAGTTGGTGATTTTCCCATATAACCAATTCTACCAGTACCACTAATCATACATAGTCTAAATCCATATCTAATTCTATCAATATATTTTTTTTCAGTAATAAGTTTATTTAATACTACAATTGGAGTTTCATATACAACTTCTTTTTCACTTAAAATATATTTTAGAAATTTTGGTTTTATTCGTGAGCCACCATTAGCAATAGTAGAAATATATTGAGAAAGTTGTAATGGAGTATAGGTATCATATTGTCCTATTGCAAAATTTATTAATAAATCAGAATCCAGTGACTGCCCACCATAACCATCTTCTTCGATAGGAAAATCAATACCTGTTTTAATTCCTAAACCAAATTGATAAAATATATTACGATATGTAGTAAAAGCATTTAAATCTAAATTTAACATAGAATTATATTTATAATTAAACTTCCCTACCATCATTGCTACTTTAAATTGATATACATTAGATGACCATTTTAAAGCATCAACATCATTAATGTAACCAAAGCTTCTCCAAGAACATTTTTCTGGCATATTTAAAAATTTTATACAACTATCATATAAAGTTGTACCTATATCAATAACTCCTGTATTATATCCCACTAAAATACTTGCTCCTTTTACAACTGATCCAGGAGTAATAGTTGATATAATATTTCCAATACTATAATCATATATTTTGTAACTATTATTATTTTTTAATATTTGTTTCCCAACCATCGCATATATTTCTCCTGTTTGAGGATTTTGAATGATAACAAAGCTTCTATTATAATATTTAGTATTTGGCTCTTTTTTCGTTTTAACAAGTTCATGTTCTATAATACCTTCTATTTTAAGTTGTAAATCTATATCAATAGATAAAACTATATCGTTCCCCCTTTTTGATTCACTTACAAGTTCTAAAGTATTATCATCTAATACTTTATACTTTGCTTTTTCTCCTCTTAAAACATAGTCATATTCTTCTTCTATTCCAGAAATACCTACTCTATCATCTAAATCATAACCTAAACTTAAATAATAGTTTGCTTTTTCTTTTGGTATGCCTACTCCGCTTTCAGAAACACTTCCTAAAATACTTTTTAAAGTATCTCCATATAAATATTTTCTATTCCAATCAAGTTTAGTATTAAATCCTTTAAATTTATCAATATTTTCTGAAATAAAAGCATATTCTTTTTCTGTAGCATCTATCTTTATTGTTTTCATATCTGTATAGTATCCATTATTCATAAGATAGTATAAATAAGCACATTTTTTATCTTTATCAGATAATATCTTTAAATCTTCATCTGTTATTCTATTTATTTTCAATTCATATATTTCTTGTTCTGTTATTTTTCTATTTTCTAAATTTTTATATTCTGCTGCTGTAATTTTTTTATTACCTATATCTTTATATTTAATTAAATAAAATTCTTTTAGATTTCTATCTAAGAGTTTATCATAAGAAAGATCTAAAATATCTACTAAAAGATAGGTCATTTTTATTTCTTCTTCACTTGTAATATTAGATGATTTTAAATAATATATTTTTTTAACTGCAACATTATCTACTAAAAGCTTATTATTTCTATCATATATTCTTCCACGTGGCGCGTCTTCTTGTTCTACTATAATTTCTGTTTTATTATTTAAAATCATTTTATAATATTCTCCATTTATAATAATTAAATATGATATTCTAGAAAAAATCATAACAAAAAAAATTAAAGAAGTTACTTTAATAAAATTAATTCTTTTATTACTAATATTTTCAAAAGAAAATGTTTGTTTTTTATAATTATTCTTTTTCATATTATTATTTTGTAACAAAATAATAAAAACTTACATATATTTAATTAGGTGAAGATAAATTGTATGAAAAATTAATAGAAACTTATGTAAACAAACTTACAAAAGATGATATTATTAATTTTAGTAATAAACAAAATATTATTTTACAAAATTATGAAATAAATATTATTTATGCTTATATTAAAAAATATTGGAAAATAATTTATAAAGGAAATCCTTCATCGATATTTTTAGATTTAAAAAATAATGTTAATCCTAATACTTATAATAAAATATTAGAATTATATGGGAAATATAAAAATAAGATTTAAAAAAATCTTATTTTTCATAGTATTCTTTAACTAATTCTTCTAAATTGGACTTAAATTTTTTATTTTTAATCATTTCTATTTCAAATTTATATGGTGGATATTCATTTATCCAAGGAGTTTCTAATATTTTAGGTACATTTTCTAATTTTTGATTATAAATAATATTTATTAAGTTATCAAAACCTAAAGTACCATAACCTAAATTAGCATGGCGATCTTTATGAGTATTAAAATCATTTTTACTATCGTTAATATGAATACAACCAATTTTTGAAAGTAAATTTAATTTTTCTAACTCATCAAGTATTTTAGAAAAATCGGATATATCATAACCTGCATCTGATAAATGACAAGTATCAAGACAAATACCAATTTGATCTTTTTTTGTAATACCCTCTATTATTTTTTTTAATTCATTAAAATTACTACCTATTTCTGTTCCTTTTCCTGCCATAGTCTCTAATAAAATAGTAACAGATGTACAAGCTAATATTTTATTTAAGCCATTTGTAATAGAAAGTATAGCTTCAGAAACACCACAACCAACATGACTACCAGGATGTAAAACTAATTTATTTATAAATAATTTTTCACATCTTTTACATTCATTAATTAAAAAATCTATAGCAAAATTATAATTATTAGTATTTCTATTATTACCTAAATTAACAATATAAGGAGCATGAACTATAATATTTTTAATATCTATATTTTTTTCTTTCATTAATTTCATTGCTTCATAAGTTAAAGAATCATTTATTGGCACTCTAACTGTATTTTGTGGTGCCCCTGTATAAAACATAAAACAAGTGCTTCCATAAGAAAGAGAATCCTCTAAACAACCTAATAATTGTTTTTCTTTAGTAAAACTAACATGTGATCCAATCAATAACATATATATCAACTCCAATAAAATATATTATAGCAAAAAAAATATGGATTAACCATACTTTTATAAATATTAATTAAGGAGTTGTTACTGTGCAACTACTTACTCCAGTTGTAACAGCAGTTTCATTAACTTCTGTTTCTGGTGTTAAAACAATTCCATTCCCACCAGCATCATGTATACAAATCGAATATGAATAAGATCCGTCAGCATTAGCAGTTACTGAAACATAAGAATCAGTTTCATATGCTTTTCCATATGGACTCTTGTTTAATTTTTTTTCCAATAAAGCATTAATTGCTGCCAAATCATAACTTGTATTTCCAGAAGTCTCAAATTTTGATATTACATCATTTCTAACAGCACTAATAGCTGTTTGGGCATTATCTGCAAAAGTTCCTTTTCTAGCAGTAGCTAAATATTTTGTAACTGCTGGTACTGATACAGCAACTAATATAGCTAAAATAACTATAACAGCTAATAATTCAATTAATGTAAAACCTTTACTATTTAATTTTTTCATAAGACACTTTCTCCTCCTAATTATCTATAAATTAATGATAACATCAGTTATTGTAATTTTCAAGTTATTTTTATTATATTTTACTATATTTATAATTATTACTCTAAATTTTTAACATAATCTTTTGAAAGTATTGATTCTGCTACATAACCATTAGGATCTAAAGAATTAGTAATTCCTCTGCCTAAAGTACCATCAGCTTTAATTGACGATGTTATTACATAATAAACATATTTACTACTTTCTATACAAACCTTTACTTTTGAATTAATTTGATCATAAGTATTACCATCAGCATCTTCCTCTAAATCAAGTCCTAATTTATTTAAAAAAATCTCATCACAACCTGTTTTATTAATAATAGTATTATTAAAGTTAACTTCATACTTTGATAGTTTTTGCATATATTTTGTTTTAGATATCATTTCTTTAGCATCTGAAATAAATTGTTCTTTCTTACCATTTGCAACCATATTCACAACATTGGGTGTTGCTATAGCAGCTACTACTGCTAATAATGTAATAACTGCAAGTAATTCAATTAATGTAAAACCATTGTTTTTCATTTTTATTTTCCTTTCTAAAAGTTAATTTAAATCAATATTATTATACTATTGTTATAGTTGGTATTGTAACTGTTATTGTATTATCAGCTTTATTTTCTGCTATATCAGTTAATAAATTACCTGTTAAAGACTCAATTTTAAATACACCACTATCTTCTTCACTAACAGTATAATTATATGTTACTTTAGCATCATTTATTGTACCAGATAAATTAGGATTTGTTGGTACTTGCCCCCCAATTGTTATTTGCATTGTGGGAGCTTCTCCTACTACTTTTTCATCATATGTTACTACCATTGTAATAACATCTCCAGTAACACAACTATTATTATTACAACCATTAATTTCTATTCCACTTATTTTAGGAGCAACTTTATCTCTATTTAAATCATTATTTAATTCACTATTAATATCATTAGAAAACTCTTTTTGATTAGCATATTCATTTCTTAATGTAGATAATATTAAAAACATAAATAATGATAGTAATATCAATATTGAATAAACCACTGTAGTAACAGCAAAACCTCTATTATTCACTTTTATCACCTATTATTTAATATTATAGCAAAAAAATAAAATAAAAGATATATCTTATTTTAATATATCCATTATTTTTGACAAAGAATCTATATTATTTATCATTTTTTTCATTCTATCTTCTGTAGTTATCTGATAAGATTTTTTCATTTCTTCTTCAAAATATTTTAAATTTGTTTTATTTCTGTTTAAGTATTTATACCAATATGATTTTTCTCTTAAATATCTTAAATCATTTAAATTACTTTTTATTTTATATTGTATTTCTATATTCATTAATCATCAAAATATTTATACATTGGTCTTGGTTCATAATTATCTTTTTTTTCTTCTTTAGGATTATCTCTTGTTGAAAGATATTCTTGGACATACCCAATACCTTTTTGTATAGATCCAATACCCTTTTGTAGTTCATTGACGTCAATATTTTTAAACATAGAAAATATATCTTTAAATGAAGAAGTGGAAGATGATGTTATTTTTAAATACTTATCCCATACATTACTATCTTTGCCATACAAATCAAAAAGTTCATAAAATCCTTGCCAAGTCATTTCTTTATTTCTAACAAAATTTGTTAAAGTTGGATTTTCTTTCACAAATAATTTAAAATTTTCTAAAGACATAAAAATCACCTATTAAAATATATGCTTTTAATAGGTAATTTGTTCCTATATGTCTAACATATCATCAATTTTTTTTAATTCATCATCTATTTCTAAAAGTGATATCTGAACTGGTTTAGTATTTTTAATTTTTTCTATTACTTTTTTTGGTTCTTCTTTAATATCATCTTTTATTTCTAAGTTTTGAGAAATATAAATATCTAAGATAGTTTCTTTTGAAATTGTTGATCCTGTTTTATATCTATCACAAATAGTAATTTCTGTATTTTTTATTAAATCTATCTGTTGGAGTTTTTTTAATCCAAACATGGTTTTTGTATCTGCAACAAACACTTTCTTAATTTTATAAGGGTTGCTTTTTATCTCACGTAAAATTAGTAATCCTTTTCTAGCACGTGTACTTTGTTCAAATTCTTGTAGTTTAACTCTTTTTGCTGTCTCTTTATCACTAAAAATAGTAACATATTCTAAATTTTTATCAAATATATTAGCAGATACAACATAATCATTTTTTAATCCTATGGCTTTTACTCCACTTGATTTTATCCCGCTTACAGGAACTTCCTCTAAAGAAAACCACAAATTATAACAATTATAAGTTGAAACCATAATATCATTATAATTATTCAATGATACAGCAACAACTTCATCTTTGTCTTTTAATTTCATACAAGATATTGGTTTAGAGTAACGACTTACTTTAAATTCTTGTAATTTAGTTCTTTTAATCATTCCTAATTTACTAGCTAAAACTACGTCTTTATCAATTGTAAAATCAGTTACAGGTAAACAACTTATTACTTCTTCATCTGCTTCCATTTTAAAAATATTACTTACATGTTTTCCCAACACTTTCCATTTTATATCAGGTATTTCATAAACGGGCAGATATAAATAATTACCAATATTAGTAAAAATTAGAACTGTATCCAAAGTATTTAGTTCATATAATCCTATGACATAATCACCATCTTTTAAAAGTGGCTCAACAGTATTTGCATAATAACCTCTTTTTGATGTTCTTTTAACATAACCATCTTTTGTTACTAAAACTATAACATCTTCTTTTGGAATCATTACTTCATTATCTATTTTTATATCTTCTACTTCATCTTCAATTTGAGTTTTTCTAGGAACATCATATTCTTGTTTTATAGATTTTAATTCCTTTTTAACAACATATTTTAATGCTTCTTCATCTTCAATTATTTTAGTAAATGTTGTTATTTTTAATTTTAAATCATTTAATTCTTCTTCTAAAATTTTAATATCAGTATTAGTTAAACGATAAAGTTGCAAAGTTACAATAGCTTCTGCTTGTTCAAGAGAAAAGTCAAATTCTTTTACTAAATTATCTTTAGCGTCACTTTTATTTTTAGAAGCACGAATTACTTTAATTACCTCATCTAAAATAGATATAGCTTTTATTAATCCTTCTACGATATGATATCTAAGTTTAGCATGTTCAAGATCAAATTTAGTTCTATTCAAAATAACTTCTTTTACATGAGCAATATAACTATCTAAAATATCTAAAATACCCAAAAGTTTTGGTCTTCTGTTAACAATAGCGATCATATTATAATTATATGATACTTGTAAATCAGTATTTTTATATAAGTAATTTAAAATAACCTCAGTATTAGCTTCTTTTTTTAATTCAATTACAATTCTTAATCCTTCTTTATCAGATTCATCACGAACTTCCAAAATACCATCAATTTTTTTATCAATTCTAATTTCATCAGCTTTTTTTACTATATTTACTTTTAATACATCAAATGGTATTTCGGTAATTATAATATTATTTTTTGTTTTATCTTTTTCAAAAGAAACTTTTCCTCTGACTATTATTCTTCCTTTACCAGTTTTATATGCTTCTTCCATACCTTTTTTGTCTAAAGCAATTCCTCCGGTTGGAAAGTCAGGACCTTTTACTATTTCAGAAATAGTTTCAAGTCTACAATTAGGTGTATCAATTCTTTTTATTGTGGCATCTATTATTTCTCCTAAATTATGGGGAGGAATATTTGTAGCATAACCTGCACTTATTCCTGTTGTTCCATTAACAAGTAAATTAGGATATTTAGCAGGTAAAACTGTTGGCTCCATAACTGTATCATCAAAATTAGGAGCAAATTTTACTGTATCTTTTTCAATATCTTTTAAAAGTTCGTTAGCGATTTTAGCAAGTCTTGCTTCCGTAT
>CAZRBE010000017.1:0-1888 GCA_964598285.1 uncultured Mycoplasma sp. | reverse complement strand
GGCTATTCTTCTCATATAAATCCTCCTTATTTGTAAAAATTAAAGGATTTTTTATTTTCCAATTTTGAGAAAGTCTTACCATAGCTTCATAAATACTAGTATCACCATGAGGATGAAAACTTCCTATAACATCTCCTACTGTTTTAGCACTTTTACGATAAGCTTTATCATAAGTATTATGACCAATATACATAGCATAGAGTATTCTTCTTTGAACTGGTTTTAATCCATCTCTAACATCTGGTATAGCTCGATCTTGAATAATATATTTTGAATATCTTCCAAAACGTTCTCCCATTATTTCTTCTAAAGAATATGTATATATTTTTTCTAATATTTGTTCTGTTGTGTTTTTCTTAGTCTTCATCTTAATCACCATATTTAATTATACATTAATTTAATTTTTTTGAAAAGTAACTTTATTAATTTACTATTGAAAAACTTACCACATATCAGTTAAATTACCATCTTCTTGGTATAATTTATCCATTAAAACTATAAAATCATACCATTTATTTTGAACACACTTTTCAAAAGTAAATGTTTCTATTACTACTCCTTTTTCTAGAGATTCTGCTATATATATTTTATTATCTTCTAATCCTACAATAATAGCAGCATGTAAATTGGATCCTATTAAATCACCAACTTTTACTTTTCCTGATTGTAACAAAGAAACTGTTAAATCTACTTTTTCCCCATTATCAGGTAAATCATCATCTCTATAAGCATAATCTCCCGCTCCAGAATCTCCTACATCAAATCCCCCATTTAATAAAGCCCAAGATACAAACCCACTGCAATCTAAGCCATTAGGATATTTATAACCTGGAACATACTTCCCAGAATCTTCATAATTAGTTAAAGGACATCCCCATATAGCAGGTCCAGCATAACTAGCTTTAATAGAAGAAAATTTGCTTGTATCTAAATATAATCCAACATGATAATATCTTCCTTCTCCATCTACATAATTTGCTCCTGAATGATTATTTAGCCTTCCATTTTCAAAAAAATAACTTATTTTCCTAGGAAATTCTAATGTTAAAAATCTAGCAGCTGCAACAACTCCTGCTCTTGTTTTATAACCAGCATTACTTATTCTAGTAGCTAATATTTCATCAAATAATATTGCTTGGTCTTTTGTATATTCTTTACAAGATAATACTTTTCTACTATTTCTAATTTTTGGAGTATTAATTAAATCAGTTACTAAAATATTTATTTTTTTACTAATTTTACTTGTTATTTCTGTAACAGTTAAAGTAGTTTGTCCAAGACTTTTAGCAACTATTCTATTATTTTCATATGTAGCAATAGATGTATCTAATATTTTATAATCTAAAATTTCTGTTACATTTCCTATTTTTTCTACAGAAACTTTTATAGAAGTTGCTCCATTAACCGCTAAATATATATTTTCTTTATCTACTTTTATATTTGTAACTGCGTTTATTTCTACGTTAACTGTTTTATAAGTAATAATTTTATTTTCTTTTTTCAAAAATATGTAATAAAGTCCTTCATTAACATCTAAAATACAAGTATTATTTTCTACCTTTTTAAAAACTAAACCGGTTGTTTTCTCAGTTGTTGATATAGCACAATAAATATCCTTAACTCCCCAATAATCAATATAAGATGTTACAGATACAGTTAAATCTTCATTGACATTCTTAGCTATATCTATATAACTAATTCTGGGAATAAGTAACCTAAAATATGTGTATACCAAAAGAAAACCTATTGATAATACGAAAAACAATATAACTAATATTTTATTTCTTTTTTCTTCTAACATAAGATACCCCTACTACTATACTTTATAAGCTTATTATACAAACTAAAAAATACTTTGTAAACTAAAATTATATTAAAATATAAATAT
>CAZRBE010000016.1:1328-12519 GCA_964598285.1 uncultured Mycoplasma sp. | reverse complement strand
TTTCATCAACTTTTCTTCCATCAGGTCTTATTTTTTCTTCTGTTATTAATCTTCTTACTTCTTCTTTTTCTATTGTTTCACAAACTTCTTTTACTTGTTTTAATAATTCATCTATATTAGAAGAATCTTTATACATATCAGAAATAATTGTAATTACTTCATTAGTTAAAGTATCAATCTTATTTTGACGTTCTTGTTTATCTACAATTTTTATAGCATTAACCATCTTAACTGTAATAATATCTCTTACTTTGGAATTAATGTCATCATCAACTTTTATAAGCTGATAATCAAATATATTTTGTCCTACTTCTTCAATTATTCTTTCTTCAAAAGAAATCAATTCTTTTATTGCTTCATGTCCAAACATTAAAGCTTCAAGCATATCTTCTTCACTTGCTTCTTTAGCGCTTGATTCTACCATATTAATGGCAGTTTTAGTTCCCGCAACAGTAAGATAAATATCTCCTTTTTCCACTTCTTCTGTAGTTGGATTAATAATTAGCTTACCATCTACTCTACCAACTACTACTCCTGCAATAGGACCTTCAAAAGGTAAATCACTTATTCCTAAAGCAATAGATGAACCAAGCAATGCAGTCATTTCAGGAGAATTAGCAGTATCTACTGATAAAACTGTATTTATTACTTGAGTTTCATATCTAAATCCTTCGGGAAATAAAGGCCTAATTGGTCTATCAATTAATCTTGCAGCAAGTGTTGCTGATTCTGTTGGTCTACCTTCTCTTTTAATGAATCCTCCAGGAATTTTACCTACAGAATACAATTTTTCTTGATATAAAACTGTTAATGGAAAAAAATCTCCTGTTATAGGTTCTTTTCCTCTAGTTACCGCAGTTAAAACAACAGTATCTTCATATCTGACTAAACATGCTGCATCTGCTTGTTTGGCAAGTTCTCCTATTTCTATTATTATTTTTCTTCCTCTAAAGTCATACTCAAATTTCTTTTTTTCCATATATTTATATTTCTCCCTTTGCAAAAATAAAGGCACTGAAAAATGTGCCTATTATTTTCTAATGCCTAATTTTTTAATAACTTCACGATATCTTATAATATCTTTTTTTCTTAAATAATTCAATAAATTTCTTCTTTTACCAACTTTCTTTAAAAGACCGCGTCTAGAATGAAAATCATGTTTATGTTCTTTTAAATGGTTAGTTAAGCTAATTATTTCTTCTGTAAGAATAGCAATTTGAACTTCAGGTGAACCTGTATCTTTACTATCTCTTGCATAATTTTTAACTACTTCAGCCTTTTTTTCATTAGTTAAAGCCATAAAATAATACCTCCTTACATAATTATAGACCATACCCTAGTAATCAAGGATTTTTAAATCACCAAAATATGGAACATCAATAATATACTATAATTTATATGAAAAATCAAGTTTAATTTTATCAAAATATAATATAAATTATATTTTTAATGTATTCTTCCCCTAACAATATCAATATCCTCTTCTTGAATAGTTTTATTATTATCCATTAAAGATAATTTAGCACATAAAATATCTTTCTGTAATATTGTTTCTTTTGTATTATTTTTTTTATTTGAAAATAATCCTTTTTTAACTTTAGTAGCATTAATTATTGCCATCATATCATCTTTAGTAATATCAGATTCTAAACATGCTAATTGTAAAATTAATGATTGTCTTTCTTTATTTTTTGTTTTTAAAATTAGATTAATGGTATCATTGTCTATTCTTAAAATTTTTTTCAATATTTCATCTGCCCCTTCTTCATTACAAAAAATATAATTATAATTTCTTTCAATTAAAGTTATTAAATCTTTACTCTTCATAAAAACCTCCTTAAATATTTTCATATTATAAAACATTTTTTATAAAATTGCAAATTAAAAAGAAGTTTTAAAAACTTCTTTTACAATAAGGACAAGTTTTAAGTGATGCTGCTACTCTATGACCACATATAGAACAAACTTTTGTAGCATCTGTATCTTCTAATACTACAGGTCTTTCTATTTTATCTTCTAATGGACTAACACGAGGAGGTAATGACTTTGAAATTTGTTCATTTGCACTTTGATAATTATCTCTAAAAGTATTATTTATGCCCGTTCCATTTATTGAAAGTGGTGTTGTAGGCCCATAACTATTAACATTTTTTTCAATAATTTCATTGCTTGCTTGTTTTAATAATTCCTCTTCTTTTAATTGATTTTTTAATTCATCTGTTCCAAATTGATCTTTTTTCTTTCTATTTTTTATTATTAATATTATTATTAATGCAATAAGTGCAACACCAATAACTCCTGCTACTATAATATATGGTAATAAATTAGATTTTTCAATTACTATTTTGTAATCTTTTGTTGTTCCATCAGCACTTGTTGATGTTATTGTTATTACATCTCCATTTTTTAAATTATTATTACCTTTTATTTGAACTTCTGTTCCTATTTCTTCTACTTCTGTTGTTATAATTAATTTATCTTCTTTATCTATTTTTAAAGTATACTCAGTTTTATTACTATTAAATCCTAAATCATAACCATCTACTTTTATATTAGAAAGATTTGGATTATCTCCTAAAGTTTCACCTTCTTTTAATCTTTCAACCGTAACTTTA
The DNA here is from genome assembly GCA_964598285.1 of uncultured Mycoplasma sp. GTDB lineage: Bacteria > Bacillota_I > Bacilli_A > RF39 > UBA660 > CAG-611. The sequence continues at coordinate 9,904 of CAZRBE010000016.1, read as the reverse complement.
TATATTTTATTAACACCTTGTTCGCTAGTAACAGTTATTAGTATATCTTTGTTTATTCCATCTACTAACTTTAAATTATTATTAGTAATAGTTACTTTAGAAGTTTCCGCTTCTGCCTTAGCTTCTATTTTCATAGTCTCTACTTCATGTAAAACTCTTACTTTATATTCTGTTATTTCTTTATCAAAAGCTAATTTACCAGATGATACTTCTAAAGTACTTAAATAAGTATTAGTATCCCTTCCGTCTTCTCTAGTAACAGTTATTGTATAAGTACCTTTAACACCAGATTCACTAGTTACTGTTAAAGTAAACTTATTTTCTCCATATGCCAATGCTTTATCTTTTATTGTTCCTTCTACTTTTTGAGTAGTATCATTTTTTTCTGCTGAAATAGTTATTTTATCAATCTCAGTAGTTACTGTCACTGCATAAGTTTTACTAGATCCTGCAAAAGTAGGATTTAAACTTCCAGATGATACTGTTATATTTTTTAATGTTGTATCTGTATTACAAGTTCTATTAACATTTAATGTATAAGATAATTTTGTTTCTTTATCTTCTGCCATTACAGTTAAAATCATATTATTATTTCCACATTTTAATGTTTTTGTTCCTGTTCCTGTTATTGTTGCTTTTGAATCAACTGGAGTAGCTGCTATAGTTATTGTAGAACCTTTTACTGAAGGTAAAGTACAATCTTTAGCAGTTAAAGTGCAACTACCATCGTTTCCATTGGCCAAAATACTTTTTATAGCCGTATTGTTATTTAATATCTTTATGGTATCAATTACTGTAGATGAACTTAAAGTAACACTACCATCACTATTATCTTTCATTTCTGTAATATTTAATGTTACTGTTGTATCACCTTCAACTGCATCAGAATTAACTGCCAAAGTAAAAGTTGCTAATATTTGATTTGAGCCAGTAGCGGTTAATCCAGTTTTATTAAGAGTAGTTCCAGCAGCAAACTGATCAGCTTCAACATCTACATTTCCAATAAAACTAGAAACTGTTTCTTGCGCAGTTGGAGTAATATTTGCAACAACATTACAGCTAACAGTTCCACCCTTTTTTATTTTATCAGTACAATCCAAAGAAACACTTGCACTTGCCCCTAAAACATTTAATGGAATAAACACCATCATTAAAATTAACAAAAACAACCCTTTTTTCATATATTCTCCTCCTAACAACCAATTAACAAATATCCCCTATTTTCTACATAAATTATATCAAAGATATTTTAAAAAGTAAATATATAAAATTAAAACATATACAAAATTTATAAAATATAATTATATATGTTTTTTATTAGTTTAATAGTTGTTTAATATTTGTTATTTCTTCTATTAAATTGGCATTATCATTTTTATCATAAAATAAATAATCATATCTAAATATTGCAAATCCTTGATATTTATTTAAACTTCTGGATACTAATATTTGATTTTTTATTATATCACCATTTTCAATCCATTCATTTTTACCACTTATAGCATAAGTATCTTCTATTCCCGATTTATATAAAGCTAAAGCTATTAATAACTTAGTATCATTGTTTAAAATAAGATCATTCCAAACTTTTATTGTCTTTATAAAAGGTAATGTTTGATTTTTAAACCCATAATATATCTGAGGCATAACATAATCTAAATAATTATTATTTTGTAAAATAAATTCAATATCTAAATATTCACTATTTAAATTATTATTTATATTACCTGCGGGAGAAATACCAAATAATACATTTGAATTAAGAGATTTTACAAGTTTATAACTTTCACTAATTAAAATATTAATATTATTTATACGATATTCGTCAATTGTTAAAGTTCCCCCTAATTCTTTATACTTTTCATAATCATTTATATCTATTGTGTTAGAAGGATAAAAATAATCATCATAAATTATACCATCTACATCATAATTCAAAACTATTTCTCTAATACCTGTTAAAATAAGATTTAAAACTTCTTTTTTAGAGGGATTTAAGTATATTCCTTTAGAGCTTTTTTCTACTATATCAGTATCTAAAAATTGATAAATAACATTGTCTTTTGATATATCACTAATATTATTAGTATTCCTTATTCTATAAGGGTTTATCCAAGCATGAAGAGAAATATTATTTTCATGAGATTTATCTATAAAATATTTTAAAATATCAAGTTTTAATTCATCTCCTTCATTTTCAACAACTACTTTAGAACTAGAAAAAATAAAAGATTTGTATATAGCATCACAAAATGGTCTTACCTGTAAAATAATCATATTAAAATTTAAAGATTTTATATTTTCTATAATTTTATCAATACTCTTTTTCTGTTCTTCTTTTGTTTTGTGTTTTAAAAAACTATAATCAATATATGAAATAAATACCCCTCTTTGTTCTTCTACATAAGAAGTTTCTTCTACCTCTTTTTTTTTATTTAAATATATATATATTGATAAAAATATAATAATCAACAATACAATAAATATTATTTTTTTCATAAAATATCTCCATTAAATCTTTTTATTAAATAATCTTTTTCTGTAATATAACTATTATTATTTTTAATAATATGCCTTTTCTCACGATACATATTTTTATAATTATTAATTATTCTATATTTTTTAAAATTATAATTGTTTAAATATCTATCTAATAATAATTTATTATACAGATATCTTTGATTTTTTAAGTATTTAGTGTTTTCAAAAAATATTAATCCACTCATTAGTAATAAATTATAATTATTATATTTTAGTATCAATATTATAGTTATTATGTAAGATGCTATAATAACTATAGTATTAGATTTTTTATAACAAAAATAATAATTTGTTAAAAGATTAAAAAGTTTTCCCCCATCTAAAGGATATATAGGAAGAAGATTAAAGGCTAACAAAATATAATTGTAACTTTGAATGTTTAAAAAATCTCTATAATTAATATAATGATAATTATATAATATTCCATATATAAAAAATAATAATAATTGAAATAAGGGTCCACTAATTAAAATTAAAAATTCTTGATAAATTGGTTTATTTAAAGAAGCATTAAACTTCACGCATCCTCCATAAGGATAAATATTTATTTTATCTATTTCCCATCTAAATAAAAAAGCTACTAAAAAATGTCCTAATTCATGAACTATTATCAGAGAAAAGATAATAAAAAATTGTTTATACATTCCTGTTAAGGCAACAATAATAACAAAAAGTAAACATAAAGGATGAATATATATTTTATTTAAAATATTCTTTATAATTTACAAACTCTCCTTTTTTTTGAAATGCTAAATATAAAATATTGTTATTGGTTACAGCTAAAAATTCTCCTTTTGAGACATAATCATATAAGGAAACATTAATATTAGTAACATTTCCATACCATACATCTATACCATTAGTTTGTTGTATAATAACAGTATTTCCATAATCATCTTTTGAACCAATAAATATAACTATTCCCTCTTCCAAAACAGGGACTAAATAACTTTCTGATACATTAAGTTCCACTCCATCTTTATATATATTTAAAGATTTATAAGTTATTTCCTCATTGAAAACAGATGCCACTTTAGATGTAGCCTCTGTTTGAAATGGCAAAATATCTCCTAAATACTTTTTGAAAAATGAATTTATAGAAGCAAATGAAAGATTATTTTCATAAAGATATTTGTAAATAATTTGTTCATTATTTTCATCATATTTTATTACAATTAATCCTATAAGCAATAATAAAATGCATATTAATACCTTCTTAGTTAACTTTTTTAAAAAAATTAAAAAATTAAAATGTTTCTTATTTTTGTCTAAAAACTTACTAACTGATTTGTATTCCATATTTTTCACCCACTTAATTATATGTTCTCATTTTATTATTTTTGTTAATATAATCCGACTTTTTATACATATTAAAAATTAAATAAGAAAATATTATATAAAATATATTTACTAAAATAGAATTAATGATTCTATAAATTAAATTGTATATTGTAAAATTATTAATAAAAACTAAGTAAAGAGAAAAATTATAAATAATAATCATTATAATAGTAATAATAATGGTATTAAATAAATTATATTTAAATTTTTTATAAAAAATAATAATTAAAATACCTATAATTAAAAATAAGAAAATATTAATAGGATAATTCAAATATATTAAATCATAAATAAATCCTAAAAATACAGAAAAAATAAGAAAATGATTTTCACTTAGAAAAAAATAAATTATTATTAGATAGCAAACATTAAATAAAGAAAAAACAAAGAAATTGCTTAATATATTATCTAAAAATAAAGTAATTAAAAAATAAATTATTAATTTAATCATTTATTTCATTCCCCAAAACCGCTACATAATTTAAATCATTTATATTTTCTTTTTCTAAGTATAAAAGTTTACTTATTCCATTTGAATTATCTTCAATCTTTATTACATTACCTACAATTATTCCCGAAGGAAATAAACCAAAACCAGTTGTTAAAACTTGTTCTCCTATATTTATATCTTTATAATTAGTAATTTCTCCTACTACTAAAGAATCTGTTTCATAGTTTATTATTGATCCAAAAATATATCCATCATCACTCTTAACTTTAACTGATATCTTTGTTGTTTCATTTAGCAATTTTACTGATGATGTTTTTTGGTAAACATTACTTACTTTCCCTATTAATCCTTTATTATTAACAACAGCCATATTTAATTTTAATCCATCATTGCTACCCTTATCTATTATAATTTCTTCAAAAAAATAATCTTTATTCTTACTAATAACTGTAGCATTAATAATATTATAATTAGTATAAATATTTTTTAAATTTAAATTTTCTTTTAAAACATTTATTTCTTCTTCTAATTCTTTATTTTTACTAACAATTACTTTTTGATTTAAAACTTGATATTTTAAAGTATTTATTTGCTGCATTAATTGTTTTTTTTCAGTAAAAGATGTAAATATATTATTTAAATATAAGTAAGGATATGATAAATAATTAGTTACTAAGGAAAAATGATTTTTTAATAAATAAAAAGAAAGTGAAAAAGTTATAACAATAATAAAAATAATAAAATAGTTCTGAAATTTAAATTTCTTTTTTCTATAATAATTCATTTTATTCCCAACTTATTTTCTTCATAAAAACTATAATATTTATCATTACCAAAAATTATATGATCTATAATAGGTATTTGTTGAAGCATGCCAATTTGCACTAAAGAATCTGTTAGCATAATATCATCAATACTAGGAGTTGGATCTCCTGTTGGATGATTATGAATACATACTATTCCACTAGCAGAAAGCAAATAAGCTTCTTTAAATATTTCTCTTGGATGCGCAAGTGAGCGATTAACTGTTCCCATAAATAATAATTTCCTTTCTAATACTTCTTTTTTACAATTTAAATAAATACAATAAAAGTATTCTTGGTTCTTATTTATAAATAAATATTTGTTGTCATCAAAAATATTTTTAGAATTTAAATAAACTTGTTTTTGTTGGTATTTTTCATTATTAATAAATAATCTCTTACCCAATTCTACTGTAGCTAATATTTCTATAGCTTTGACAATTCCAATTCCTTTTTGTTTTATTAACATTTCTTTATTAATATCTTTTAAATTAGTCAATCCATTTATATTTTTTAATAAATTATTAGCAACATCTATACAATTAGAATTTTTATGCCCTGTTTTTAATACAATTGATAATATTTCAGCATTAGAAAGTGATGTTGCTCCATACTTTAAAAGTCTTTCTCTAGGCCTTTCACTAGCTACCATTTCTTTAATTATCAGACTCATTCTTCATAACCATCTCCTTATAATTAGAGATAACTATTTTTTCTATGCTAGCTATATCATCAAGTTGAATAGCTATTGAGGCAATTTTGTCATATTCAGTTAAAATATTTAAAAAAGCTTCATCAGTAACATATTTTTCTCTAATATATATATTATCTACTTTTTCTTTATAGAATTCCTTTATTTTAGAGGCAATTTGTTGACTTTTTGTCACTCCTACATAAATATTATCATCAATTATCAAATAGTCATCTTTCTCTAAGGTTGATGAAATAGCTTCTACAAAATAAATCTTCTCTTTATGTTCTTCTTCAAAAGTACTAAGTGAATTACTATCATACTCATTAAATATAACTTTACCAAATAAAAATCCAATTAAAATAGAAAAAAATATTGGTATTATGATTTTTATTTTCATTGTTTAATCACCTTAATTATATTTTATAAAAGATCTAAGAAATTTTTTGTCGAAAAAAAATATTAATCAAATAAATTATTAATATTTTTATTAAACTAAAACTAAGTTTTCCTTTAAGAAATTTAATTTATTACCATAAATATAATTACAGAATTCACTTAAAATAATTCTATCTTTAGATAACATATTATTTATACTCAAATAATATTTATCTTTAAAATAATATACTTCTTTATATTTTTTAATTAAAAAGTAATCATCTAATTCTAAATAAATATCACTATCATATAAAATATTTAATTTTAAATCTATTAAATCAGGAAAAAAATCTAATGATTCTATTTTTACAAATTCCATTATTATACCATAAAATCTATTTTCATAAATAGATACTTCATAAGAACCAGCTATTTTTACTTTATAAATTTTTTTTATTTTTAATATTAGATCTTTTACATAATCTTCTAATAGTTGTTTATTTAAATAATTAATCTTCAAATTTTTTTTATTTATATATATGACAATTTTATTATCATCAATATTTATTTTCATTTAAACACCTATCTTATTGTATGAAAAAAAGACTTATAGTGTTTCAAAATTATTTTGAATATCCAATAAATTTTCAATATGATTTAATACTTGATCTTTTCCTTCCTTAGTCTCAGAAGAAAAAATCAAAAATATATCTCCCATTTCTAACTTTAAAGTATCAAGAATTAATTTTTTATTTTTTTCTTTTTTAGAAGAAGAAACTTTATCTGCTTTAGTAGCAATTATAGTAACAGGTAATTTATAATATTTTAAAAATTTATACATTAAAATATCATCATTACTAGGTTTATGTCTAAAATCAACAAATAAAAAAGTTCTAGTTAAATTACCTCTTTTTTCTAAATATTCTTCAATCATAAGACCAAATTTTTTTTGTTCTTTTTTACTTACACTAGCATATCCATATCCTGGAACATCAACAAAATAAAAACTATTATTTAATAAATAAAAATTTAAATTTTTAGTTTTCCCAGGAGTACTAGATGTTTTTGCTAATTTTTTTTGATTACATAAAACATTAATAAAAGTACTTTTACCTACATTACTTCTTCCAAGAAGTAAAAATTCTTTTAAATTATCTTCAGGATATTGACTACGGCGAACAGCACTTACTATTAATTCTACACTAGTTATCTTCATTTTTAGCACTTCCTTGATATTTTTGACATAATTTATCTAAATCATTTATTAATAAATCAACATCTTCAAAACTTGACAAACGAGCACCACAAGCAACCTTATGCCCTCCACCATTATATTTTTCTGCTAATTTATTAACAATAGGACCACGTGATCTAATAGAAACTCGTATATTATTATTATTTTTATCTTCTACCGCACTCATCCAAACAATAAATTCATCAACATTATTAAATTCATTTATAGTATCTCCACATGAAGCACTATCTAAATGATATTTATCCAGTACCTCTGTACCTATTTTAATATATCCTACCCCATTTTCTGTAATCTTCATATTGTTTGCCATATAACCTTGAAATTTAAATTCATTAAAAGGTTTATGATATAAATTAAAATATAGCTTTTCCAAATTAACTTTATATTCATCAATTAAAAAAGATATAATCTTTAAAACATTCCCACTAGTATTACTAAATAAAAATCTCCCTGTATCAGCAACAATACCATAGAATAAAAGTTCCGCAATGTGTTTATTCATTTTTAAATTTGTTTCATTAATCAAATCAAAAACCATTTCAGATGCACTAGACTTAGTATCATTAATTAACTCTAAATCACAAAATGTTTCAATTTTTGGATGATGATCAATTTTTATACTATAAGAATAATTATTAAATGTATCTAAATCTAATCTTTTTTTATCAGGTGTATCTAAGGCAATTAATAAACAATCTTCTAAATTATTATAATTACCACGATTAAGTTTGCCCATATAATTAAATCTAGAAGAAGTTACTCCCACCAAAACCACATTTTTTTTAGGAAAAGTTAAATTAATAGTTTCCTTTAAAGCAAAAGCACTAGCCATGGCATCAGGATCTCCATTGATATGCCTTGCAATTACAATATTTTGATGAGCTTTAATTATTTTAAAAATTTTTTTATTCATAAATACTTCCATTTCTATTTTATTAAATTATAAGTATCTCTAGCAATCATTAATTCTTCATCAGTTGGAATAACCCATACTGGTATTTTTGATGTTTTTTTTGTAATACATATTTCTTTTCCTCTAGTATTATTATTTTCTTCATCTATTTCAATACCTAAAATATTTAATTCTTCTAAAACTTGTTTTCTAGTTGTAATACC
>CAZRBE010000016.1:0-1317 GCA_964598285.1 uncultured Mycoplasma sp. | reverse complement strand
ACATCCACCCATTTCTACATAATATTTAGCAATATAATCAACAATTCTTCTAACATACATTTTATTAGCAAGAATACATCTTTTATTTCCTTCTTTTATACCTGCTTCAATATCACGAGCATCACTAGATACTCCACTTATTCCTAGTAAACCACTTTTTTTATTTAAAATTGTATCCATTTCACGAGGAGAAATGTTAGCTTGTTCCATCATATAAGGCACAATTGTAGCATCAATATCACCACAACGAGAGCCCATAATAAGCCCAGCATTAGGAGTAAGACCCATAGAAGTATTAAGGCATTGCTCATTTACAACTGCACTAACAGAAGCACCATTGCCTATATGACAAGTGATGAGTTTTGTATCATGTTTTTTTAATATTTCATTCATTCTTAGCGCAACATATTTATGACTTGTTCCGTGAGCCCCATATCTTCTGATTTTGTAATCTTCTTCCCATTCATAAGGAGTGGCATACATATAATTATATTCAGGCATAGTTTGATGAAAAGCAGTATCAAAAACAGTAGTTAAAATAGCTTTAGGAAAAACCTCTTGAGCTGCACGAATACCCACAATTGCAGGAGGATTATGAAGTGGTCCTAAAACACTTAATTCATCTATTTTAGAAATAACATCTTCTGTTGTAATAACACTTCTATCAAAATATGATCCACCTTGTACTATACGATTACCTATTCCTTTTATTTCATCTAAACTATTAATAATATTATTTTCTAATAATTCTTGTACTAAATATTGAAAAGCATCCTTATGATTTTCCAAATTAACTTCTTTTTTTATTTTTTCTTCATTTAATGTTATTGTATAAAAACTATTATTTATTCCAATTCGTTCAAAAACTCCTGAAATTAGTACTTTTTCTTCAGGCATTTCAAATAATCTAAATTTTAAAGACGAACTACCTGCATTAACTGATAAAATTTTCATATAAATTCCTCTTTTCTACTAACATATTATCATAAAAACTAAATAATTTCTATTTTATTTATGATTTTTATTACTATTTTAGTACAAAAAGCTCACTGCTAGAAGCTAATACCTATCTGGCAAGATAAAATAAAACCTAATAGTTGTTCAAAACAATAAGGTTTTAACTTTGACATTTTTATCAGATTTTGCTTTAACATTTATAACCTATATTTAAAAAAACTAAAGAAACTTGATGTGATTCTTTTAACCATTTTAAAACTTTTTAAACAATTTTATAATAGCTTTACACTATACTTTACATTATGTATTACTTCATAAATTTTAACAAGTCCAAGCAAAATACATTTTGCTTGGACTTGT
>CAZRBE010000015.1:0-12807 GCA_964598285.1 uncultured Mycoplasma sp. | reverse complement strand
TATTTTAAAATAATGGTTTAAGCCATTATTTTTTTTATAATATAAAAAAGACTTTTTGAAAGTCCTTTAGAAATCTATTTGTTTTGCTACTATTATTAATAATTTACCATTGTTACTACCAAATAGACATGTTTGTAAAACCAATACTTTATCTGTTCCATCTACAACTAAATTTGAATCATATATGGATTTATTTTGTAATATTCTAAAATGTTCTTCCCATTCTTGTTCAGTTGAAAAATTAAATTTCATATGTTCTTCTTTTATAGTCTTATTAACAATTGCTACGGAAAATATTTCATAATGTTCAATAGTATTATTATATTTTAATGTTATTTCTTTATTATATTCATAAAAATTTTTATCTAAATATTTCTCTAATTTTTTAAATGGAAGATCATATTTAATAGAATTATGACCATATATATTAATTTGTTTTCCATCAATTAAATTATTTTCATAGTCAATAAATAAAGATCCAATAAAGTTATATGTTTTTCTTAAAGTATGTGTTAAATAATATGTATTGTTAGTTGTTTGAACTATTGGAGTATTAATATCTAGACTATCAATTTTTAAAATTGCTTTTATATCGGTATTGTTGTATTCTTTTTGAAGTTCACTTATGTCAATTATTTTTTCATCTTGTTCTTCAATAATAGTATCTGGTATTTCTTGTTTTGCTTTATATTCACTAACATATTTTTTTATTAGAAAAGCTCCTGAAATTAACACTATTAAGATAATAATTCCTAATATAATGAAATCACGTTTTTTATTATTTTTTTTCATATATACCTCTTTTATGGCTTTAATAATATAATAATTAACACTAAAAGTCAATTTTAATTTTTATTTAGTCTATTTATTAACATATAAAATATATAAGACAATAACCCTAGAATAATAATAGAAGTTATTACTAAGTTTAAATTAAATGTTTGAGAGCCATAAGTTATTAAATAACCTAATCCTTGCTTTGAAACTAATAATTCACCCATAATTACACCAATAAAAGATAAACTTATATTAATTTTTAAAGTACTTAATATAGTAGGAAAATTTTCTCTAATAATTAAATTTTTTAATATTTGAAAATTAGTAGCCTTAAAAGATTTGAAAAGTAATATTTTATAAGAATCAGTTTTTAGAAAAGAATTATAAAGATTAATAATTGTAGTAAATACTGATATGAGTATTGCCATAACTATAATTGATTTTACATTAGCACCCATTAATATTATAATTAGTGGTCCTAAAGATACTTTTGGTAAAGAATTAAGAATAGTTAAATAAGGATCTAATATTTTGGCAATAGTATTATTTAACCAAAAAAAACTTGCAATAATAATTCCTATAATAGTAGCAATAGTAAAACTAATTATTGTTTCATAGGAAGTGACAAAAATATGATTTATTAAATTATAATTATTAAATAAATCAATAGTAGTAGTAATTATTTTAGAAGGCGAAGATAATAAAAATGTATTAATTAAATTAAATTTAGCTAATAATTCCCATATAATTATCAAGATAGCAATTATAAATATTCTAAAGAATCTAACAATATATTTTTCTTTCTTCATCTTTTTTAAATATAATTTATGTTCATTACTATACATGATGATCCAACTCTTTCCATATTAAATCATAATATTTAACAAAATTTTTATCTTTTCTATTTTCTGTAGGGCATCTTTTTTCTGTTAATTCAATATTATATATTGTTTTTACAATAGCTGGCCTTTTTGATAAAATAATGATTCTATCAGACATTGAAATTGCTTCAGCGATATCATGAGTTACCATAATAGCTGTTTTTCCTTCTTTTTTTATAATTTTATAAACTTCATCTGATAATGATAATCTAGTTTGATAATCTAAAGCACTAAATGGTTCATCTAACAATAGAATGTCTGGATTGATAGCTAGTGTTCTAATTAAAGCAACTCTTTGTCTCATACCACCAGACAAAGTATTTGGATAACTATTAATAAAATCCTTTAAGCCATATTTTGTTAATAATTTAATAACATTAGATTTAGTTTCTTTAGTTAATTCTTTTTTTAATTCAAGTCCCAATAAACAATTATCTAATACAGTTTTCCATTCTAATAAGGCATCTTCTTGAAGCATATAACCAATTTTTAAATTATCATTTTTAAATATTATTTCCCCATCTGAATATTTAATTAAATCTGCTAATATACCTAAAATAGTAGATTTACCACACCCAGAAGGACCAACTATGGATATAAATTCTTGATTTTTCACATAAAAAGAAATATTGTTTAGGGATAATACTTCTGAATCTTTAAGATGATATATTTTTTTTAAATTATTTATAATTAAACAATTATCTTTCATAATAATTATTATCCTCCTTTTCTATAATGTATTATATTCATAAGCTTTTTATCTGTTTTAGGTAAAAACACATAATAAAAGAATAAAAAATCAAATTTTATTCTTTTTTAAATAAATTATATATGTTAATTTGCGTTATATATTAAATCACTATAATTTACTTTTTCTTTTAAAAGCCCTGCTGCAATAACAATATCTTGTAAATGATTAAATGATTCTTCTTTGAATGTTGTTGTAGTAGGCCAAGTATCATTTTCTTTATATCTTTCAATAGCACTTGTCAAATCATTTAATGATGTGTCTGGGAAAAAACTTAAAACAATTTTTGCAATTGTAGAACTATCATTATTATTTACATATTCTAATCCCTTTTGAATAGCAGCATTAAATCCTTTTATAATATCGGAATTATTTTCAATATAACTTATTCTTGAATTAAAAGCAGTGTAAGGAACAATTCCTCCTAAAGAACCCAAAGATGCAACAATATAACCGTATCCTTCATTAACAATTTTAGTTGCTTGTGGTTCAAAAAGTGTAACAAAGTCTCCTGTTCCTCCAATAAAAGCACTAGCCATAGATGCAAATGTAATTGATGTATCAATAGTTAAGTCATTTTTTGGATCAATATTATTTTCTTTTAAAGCATATTCTAAAGTCATTTCAGGCATTCCCCCAACACGACCGCCAATTATATATTTCCCTTTTAAATCATTTAAAGTGAAATCATTGATTTTTTTTCTTGAAACAATAAAAGATCCATCTTTTTGTGTAAGCTGAGCAAATGTTTTAATATAATCTTTTTCACCACTATTATAGATATAGATAGTTGCTTCAGAACCGGATAATCCTATTTCAGCGTCACCTGATAAAACAGCTGCCATAACATTGTCTGCACCAGGTGTTAGTAAAAGTTCAACTTTTATATTTTCTTCTTCAAAATAACCATTTGCTATTGCACTATAAAATGGAGAATAAAATAAACTATGTGTAACTTCTGCTACTGTAATAGTGGTTAAGTTGTTTTCTTTTTTATTATTAATCTCTACTAAATAAAATACAAAACAAATACTAACAATTACTAAACTACCTATTAAAGTCAAATATTTTTTCATAAAACCTCCTATATCATTATATGAATATAAATAATTAAGTTGTTAAAAAACTATATTTATAATTATTTTTAGTGTATAATAATCTTTAGTTTTTGAAGGAGACTTATATGAAGGTAAAAGGTTTAAATAAAAAAAATATAAAGCTTATATCAGATTTCAAAAAAGAAAATCAAGAAGTTTTAAAATTTCGTTTAAAAAGTTATGATAAATTTAAAGAACTTGATTTACCTTCTTTTGGACCAACTTTAAATATTAATTTTGATAATATTATTTATTATGAATCAGATGTAGATGAAATACAAAATTCATGGAAAAATATAGATAAAAATATAACTTGTGAATTTAAAAATTTAGGAGTTATTTCTTCTGAAAAATATCTTGATGGTATGGGTGTACAATATCAAAGTGAGGTTATTTATCATAGTATGTTAGAAGAACTTGATAAAAAAGGAGTTATTTTCACTTCTATTGAAGAGGGTTTTAAAAAACATTATGATATTTTAGAAAAATATTTTTCTAAAATATGAAAATAAATTTGTGGCTTTAAATGGAAGCGTATTTTCTGGTGGTAGTTTTATTTATATTCCTAAAAATACTAAATTAGATAGACCACTTCAAAGCTATTTTAGAATATCTAGTAAAGAACTTGGACAATTTGAAAGAACTTTAATAATTGTAGATGATAATAGTGATCTTCATTACATTGAGGGTTGTACAGCAAAAAGTTATAGTGAAAGTAATTTACATGCTGCAGTAGTTGAAATATATGTTGGTAAGAATAGTAAATGCCGTTATACTACTATTCAAAATTGGAGCAATAATGTTTATAATTTGGTAACAAAAAGAGCTTTAGTTGAAGAAAATGGTTCTATGGAATGGATAGATGGTAATATAGGAGCATACAAAAATATGAAGTATCCTGCTTGTATTTTAAAGGGAGATAATTCTTCAGGAATTTGTATTACAATAGGTGTTGCTAAGGATAATCAAATACAAGATACTGGTGCTAAAATGATTCATTTAGGTAAAAATACAACAAGTAATATTATATCTAAATCCATTGCATCAAATGGGGGAATAGCTAATTATCGTGGTAAAGTTTATATTGATAAAAATGCTACTAATAGCACATCACTTGTAAAATGCGATACATTAATACTTGATTCTGCATCTAAAAGTGATACTTATCCCAATAATATTTGTAATAATAAAACATCTTTTATAGAACACGAAGCAACTGTTTCTAGAATTAGTGAAGATAAATTATTTTATATGATGAGTAGAGGAATATCTAAAGAAAAAGCCATAGAATTAATAGTATTAGGATTTACAGAAAGATTTAAAGAAGAATTGCCTATGGAATATGCAGTAGAGTTAAATGCTTTATTAAAGAATAATTTTTAAAAAGTATTATTTTTAATATTTATATCTTTAAATATCTATTAAAATAGGTTTTCTATTATTAGAAAATCTATTTTTTGTTTATAAATTACTATTTAAAAGCATATATTTGCCATTTGCTAAGCTAAATTTAACATGATAGTGTAAATGTCAAGGAGGTGAAATTTATGTTGAATCAGGTTGTTTTAGTTGGTAGAATTGTTCGTGATTTAGAATTAAAAGAAACAGAAAAGAGTAAATTAACAAATCTTGTTTTAGCAGTTCCTAGAAGTTATAAAAATATAAATGGAGAATATGAAACAGATTTTATTAATTGTACTTTATGGCAAGGTATTGCAGAAAATACTGTAGAGTATTGTAAAAAAGGAGACTTAATCGCTATAAAAGGCAGACTTCAATCAAATTCTTATGAAAAAGATGAACAAAAAGTTTATTCTACAGATGTTATTGCAGAGAAAGTCACATTTTTATCTAATAAGAAATAAAAACAAAACAAGTTGTTAATAATTTAACTTTTGGTTAAAACAAATATATTTATTACTTTATTTT
The DNA here is from genome assembly GCA_964598285.1 of uncultured Mycoplasma sp. Lineage (GTDB taxonomy): Bacteria > Bacillota_I > Bacilli_A > RF39 > UBA660 > CAG-611. The sequence continues at coordinate 7,375 of CAZRBE010000015.1, read as the reverse complement.
TTTATAATGAAATTATAAAAACTGAGGTGGTAATTATGATATTAGGGAAAAGAATTAGAGAAAGAAGAAAGATGGCAAATTTAAGCCAAGAAGAATTAGGAAATATTTTAGGTGTTTCTAAGGTTAGTGTTTGTCATTGGGAAAAAGAAGTAAAAAAGCCTAGTAGCAAAAATTTAATTTCCATATCAAAAGTATTAAATGCACCTTTGGAATATTTAATTGGTAATGATGCTTATGTTGTTTCTGATTCAACAACTAATTATGGATTAATGATGTCCAATGAAGAAATTAATATTATTAAAGAATTGAAAAATCATAAGAAATTATATGAATTATTAACAGATAATCCCAAAAGAACTTTTGATAGAATTGATAAAAATCTATTTTAAGTTCTTTTTTTTTCTTGTATAATGAAAATGGTGATAATAATGTATGAAGAAATAATAAATAAAAAAGAAAAAGGTTTATCTTTAAGCTATGAAGAATTAAATTTGATTTTTAATGATTATCTAAATTCAAAAGTAAGTGATGAATTAATGACAAAATTATTAAAAGCTATATGTAAGAACAATTTAAATATGCAAGAAATATATGATTTAACTGATATTTTTATTAAAAGTGGCGATACTTTAGATTTATCTTTTTTTACTAATGTTGTAGATAAACATTCAACTGGAGGAGTAGGAGATAAGACAACTTTAATAATTGCTCCAATTGTTGCAAGTTTAGGTATAAAAATGCCTAAGATGAGTGGAAGAGGTTTAGGATTTACTGGAGGTACTATTGATAAATTAGAAAGTATAGGGGTAAATACTAATTTAACAGATAAAGAATTTATAAAAGAAGTTAATGATATAGGGTTTGCAATAACTGGACAAACAAAAAATTTATGTCCTATGGATAAAAAAATTTATGCTTTGAGAGATGTAACAGGAACAACAGAAAATATTGGTTTAATTGCCACAAGTATTATGAGTAAAAAAATAGCTAGTGGGGCTTTAATTATTGTAATAGATTTAAAAGTAGGAAATGCTGCTTTGATAAAAAATATTAAAGATGCAAGAAAACTTGCTAAAGTAATGATTAATATTGGAAAAAAATATAAAAGAAAAGTAGTATGTGTGTTAACAAATATGAATAATCCATTAGGTAATAATATAGGTAATGCTATTGAAGTAATGGAAGTAATAGATATTTTACAAAATAAAATACATAGTAACCTTTATGAATTGTGTGTTTCCTTATCTACTATTATAGTTAGTTTAGGATTAAAAATAAGTGAAATAAAAGCTAAACAAATGGTTTTAAAAGTTATTAAAGAAAAGACAGCTTATAATAAATTTTTAGAATTTGTAAATTATCAAGGTGGAAATATAGATAATTTAAAGTTAGAAAAAGGATATAAAATATATTCAGATAATGAAGGATATATAACACATATTGATGTTTATTCTTTAGGTAAGCTTTCAATGGAACTTGGGGCAGGAAGAAAAAAGAAAGATGATTTAATTGATTATAAAGCTGGTATTATTTTAAATAAAAATGTTTCTGATTATGTGAAAAAAGGAGAATTATTATGTACTTTATATGGGAAAAAATTGAATTTTAGTGATGTTAATAAAAATTTCTTTTATCAATCAGAAAAAGGCAAAGTGTCAAATATTGTTATTGATATAATAAAATAGTGTAAAATAGTGTAAAAAAGTTGAAATCTTTTCAACTTTTTTATTATACTTAGATAGTAGAGATAGATATCTATCAGGGAGGATTTTATGAAAAAAGAAAGAAAAAGAATCAGTATGATTACCTTAATTATTTTATTAGGAAATATGTTTTTAGGAGATGCAATTCCTGTAGTAGAAGCATTGACAAGTGGAGAAGTGTATAATTATGCTAATAATATAGCTAGTAATATAACAAATATAGATGAAAAAATTGGCTTATCAAAAGAAAGTGATTTATATAATACAGATAGTTCTTATAATGGGGCAGTTAATTATATAAAAGATACAGTTGATGCTTTAAAAAATAATTTAGAAGAAACAAATGAAGTATTAGATTCAGGAGTTAGTTTAAAAGCATTAGTTAATAATTATTTTAGTGATAGAAAAACTACATATGAAACATACTTTGAACAAGACATTATAATAGATTTAAATAATATAATAGATATTACTTATACTTATTATGATGAATTAGATCCTTCAACACCAATTTTAGGGACATTATTAACAAAAGAAGAAATAGCAATTACTATTAATAATAATTATTTAAAAGATTTATCTGATCAAGCAATAAACTATAATAATAATTATGATAGTACTATTACATCATTACAAACTGATTATAATAGTATTATTACCTTAATAAATGAAAAAATAGAAGAATTAGAAACAAAAAAAGCTGAAATAGAATTATTTGAAGAAAATGAATCATTGTTAGGCAATAATCCATTAATGAATGTAAATGAAATAAGTATTTATACTTTAATTGAAACTTCAAAAACAGAGTTAGAAAATGAAAAATTAATAATAGATTTAAATAAATTAGTTTCTAAAACAGATATTATAAACAATATTTATGATGATTGCAAACAGGATATTAATGAATTTTGGAACAATAATAAATCATATATAGAAAATGGTTTAAAGGGCAATATTATTGATTTTGAAACTAATATTAACAGTATTAATACAAGATTAAGTGATATGTTTTTGAATATAGACGATTTTAAAAATAGTAACATAAATAATTATATTATTAATAATGACTTAATTACTCTATTTAAAGATATTATTACTATAGAAAATGATTATATTGATTTAAAAAGTAATATTAATACTTATTTAGAAAGAAAAGCATCAGATACAGATACTATTAATAATTTATTATCTTTAATTGAAGAAGAAAGATTATATATTAATAAAGAACATATTTTAAATGATATTGCTTTAATTGTAGATAATGTAGATTTAACAGATGAAAGTATTATTGATACATTATATAATTTTTTAGATATAGTAGACTTAAATCAAGAAGTAAAGAACAAAATAATAAATGCTAAACTTTCTTTATATCCTTTATTACTAATAAATGAAAGTAATTATCAAATGGAATTAAAGGGAGATAACTTGGTTTTAATTAATTTAAAAGATAAATTATCAATAACAGATTTCAATAATAATTTAAATTATGGTAATTTTTCTAAGTTATTAAATGAAACAACAGATAATGTTACTAATAATACAAAGGTTTTGTTATATGATAAAAATAATAAATTAATTAAAACTTATAATATAGTAATAAAAGGTGACGTTAATAAAGATAATATTATAGATTTAAATGATATTGATAATTTAAAAGAAATTATAATTCATAGTAATAAGTTTTCAGAAGAAGATTTATTAAGAATGGATTTAAATAATGATTTTATAATAGATATTTTAGATCTTAATTTACTAAATAATTTTATAAATGTAGTAACATCAGGTAATACAACAGAAGCAGAATTAAAAATAACTAGAGAAACAAATGATGGTTTAATATGTTATGCCGTTAATTTAAAAACAAATGGAATAGTAACTGGGATTAGCTTTAATATAAATAATAGTAATAACTTAATTTTTAATAATATTAAAGATATAAATACTTTAATTAATGTAAATGATATAATAACTCCTTCTAAAATAATAGGATTAGGAAATTATAGTAATGGTAATTTATTGATTAATTTATGTTTTAAAGAAGATATTAGTAAAGATCTAACTACTCAAACATTTAGTATTTCTAATATTAAATTAGTTTTTGATAATGAAAATTATGAAGAAATAGATAATATAATTAATACTTCAGTTAAAGTGGAAACTACTAAATCATCTAGTAATAATATTTCTAATACCAATGAAGTTGAAACAGAAGAAGAATCAGATTTGACACTAGAAGAAGTAAAAGATGAATTAAAAAAAGATTCGTCAACTGATGAAGAAAAAGAAGAAAAGACAGTTGTTGTTTCTAATGTAATTAAGATAGTAGTAATTGTTTTATTAGGAGCTGTTATAATTTATTTTTTAAATAAAAAAGATAATGATGAAGATATATTTGAAGAGAAACCAATAAAAAAAGCATAATATGCTTTTTTTTAGTTTTGTTTAATATAATCATATAACTTTAGTTTATTAATAATATATTCGTTAGATTTTTCTCCAACAATTCTAGAAAAAGTACCAAGTTCTACACCTTTTTCAAAAAACATAATAGTAGGAGTTCTACTTACATTTAAATCATTATCAAAGCTATTATATTCTTCTTCTGTCATATTAGTTAAATTAAGAGAATAAGCAGTAACTTTATATTCAGATAATAGTTCTTTAAACTTAGGGGTAAAACTTATACAATGAGAACAGTTTGTTTGTTTAACATATAAAACAAAAGTATCTTTATTATTTACTTTTTCTAGATATTCATCATAAGTTATATCAATTAAATAATCTTTATTATTGTTATTATTTTTTAATATAAATATAATAATAAGTAATACAATTATTATTGTTCCTGTAATTAGTAAAAATTTATGTTTCATCTTTAATCACCACAAATAATAATAACACAAATGTAAAAGTTTGTAAAAGTAAATAAAATAATTGACAAATGAAAAGATATTGTTTAAAATAATAATAGAAAGTGAGGTTTTTATATATGTTTATACTAGAATCAACTACAGCAGGTTTTTGTGAAGAAACACAAGCAATATGGAGAATGGTAGGAACAGTAGTTAATATAATGAAAATCGCTATTCCAATTATTATTGTTTTATTTGCTATTATTGATTTAGGTAAGGCTGTTATGGCAGGAGAAGAAAAAGAGATTAAAGAAGCACAAAAAATGTTAATAAAAAGAATAATTTATGGTGTTGTTATTTTCTTTGTTGTAACAATTGTTCAAGCTGTATTTGGATTGGTTAGTGATAATTGGGCAGGAGAAAGTTCTAAATGTTGGGATTGTGTAACTGATCCTGGTAGTTGCGAATCCGTTCAGTAATTAGAAACAAATTTATAAAAGAATTAAATAATTATTGTTATTTGATTTTTTTTTTGTTATAATCAAAATGATAGATAGGTGAATGGTATGATGAACAAAAAAACTAGAAAATTTTTATATTTTGGATTATTAATATTATTAATTGTAACTCCACTTTGTGTTTTTGCACGGGAAGCAACAGAGGCTGATGATAAGTATGCTTCTTCAGTTGCTGACAATGGTGGATCTGACATAATTGATGATTGTAGTGGAACTTTAGGATCTGGAGTTACAGAATTTTTAACATATTTATATAAAGGAATGTATTTTGCAGTACCTGCTTTAACTGTTGTATTAATTGTAAAAGATATGGTAGTAGCAGTTGGATCTGGAAAAGAAGAAGATATGAAAAAAGCAACAAGTACAGCTGTGAAAAGATTAGTTATAGGATTAGTTATTTTCTTTATTCCTCTTATTATAAATTTAATATTAAAATATTCAGGTTTGTCTGGTTGTTAGGGGGTTAATAAATGAATGTATTAGTTTGGTTTAAAAATATTGGTGAAATTTTTGTTCGTTTAATTGCCAGTATATATAGAACAGTTGCTAGAACATATAATTTGATGTATGATTTATCAATGAATCCTTTTATGGGGGATGATCTTAAAGATAAAATATTTGAAATAACGGATACTTTATATACTTTGATAGCAATATTTATGTTATTTAGAATAACTGTATCTTTAATTGAATATTTAGTTGATCCGGATAAAGTTGCAGATAAAGGTGCAGGAGCAGGGAAATTAATTAGTAGAATAATTATTTCTTTGTTTTTAGTTGTTCTTTTTCCAACTATTGTAGATCAAACATTTAAATTGCAAGAAGCTATTTGGAGTAGTAATTTATTTAATAACTTATTTCCTACATCGGCAGTTATCACTAATAAACCATATATCTATAATGATAAACTGCTGATAAATACTAATTTTTTTACATTAAATAGTCAATATAATACTTTAGAATTATTAAAAGACGATGACTATGAAATAATATTGTTAGTAAGAGAAGAATCTGATGTTCTTAAAGAATTAGTAGAAAATATTGATTGTAATGATACATATGAATCAAACAATACATATTCTAAACCATTTAAAGATTATAAAAATGCAAAGTCGTATTCTGATGAGGACCTTAATGATATATGTGAAACTCAAGTTGACGAAGATATAGTTGAGAGTTCACGAGAAGAATTTAAAGCTAACTATGAAAAAATATATAGAAATATAGATGATCCCGTTTTTATTGATAGTGAAACACGACCTGAAGAATCATATAAAAGCAATGATAAAAAATTAAAATTAAATTTGGTTTATATTAAGCCTATTCCAGAAATAAGTATGTTTTTTGGAAATAAATGCAAATATACTTACACAATGATGTCAGTTGATATTACTATGACTACGAATAAAGATGGTGACATTACATATAAATATACGTGTAAAAACAATGTTACTGGTACTTATACTAAAAAATCTGATGGTACTTCTAATACTACAACAGAAGATGTCAATGCAACAGGAGAAGGAATAAAAACTTCAACTGATAAAAATGAAAATGGTGACATAACAAATGAAACTCAAGAAGAAATAAGTGGTTCTCATAATAATACTTATGATATTGATGAAGATGGTTTAAATTTTGCTCGTGACATATTAGACTCATTTTCTGAACCAGATATCTCAGCAACATCTGACCATTTTTTAGAGAGTACAGAGGCTGATGATATAATAGTAAAATCAGTTGAAGAAGGTGATACTGATTTAGACATATTTTTGTCTATTATTTGTGGAATTGTAATAATAGTAGTAATATTAATTCTTTGTATTGAAGTTATTGTACGTACATTTAAATTAATAGTATTAGAAATATTAGCACCAATAGCATTTATGTCATACATGAATCCTAATGATAAAATATTATCAACATGGTTTAAAAAATTTATGGGAACATTCCTTGAATTATTTATAAAAATATTTGCAATTAAAATTGGTATTTTCTTTATGACTTTAACGGATATTGTACCTAGTAATAATTTTCTTGCAACGTTATTATTATATTTAGCGACATTCTTATTTATGAAAACAGCTCCTAATTTTATATCTGATATCTTTGGTATTAAAGATATGGGAGGAACATTTAAAGAAGCAGCTGGAGCATTAAAAAATGCTGCTATGGTTGGTGGAGGAGCTGCTATTGGTGGAGTTATTGGAGCTGCTTCAGGATTTGGAAAAGGTGGTTCAGTTGGAACTGTACTTGGAGGAGCACTTGGAGGATTTGGAAGAGGAGCATTAGGTGGAGC
>CAZRBE010000014.1:0-13493 GCA_964598285.1 uncultured Mycoplasma sp. | reverse complement strand
TCCATTAGCACCAATAATTCCATAACAATTATCATCTTTAAATTCTAAATTAACATTAGAAAATAATTGTTTTGCATTAAAACTAATACTTAAATTATTTACTTTTAGCATATAAATCACCATCCAACTTACAATAGTTTACCATATAAAAAGATAAAATCAAAACTATTTTATCTTTAAAGTTTTTAAATATTCTTTAGTACTTTTAGTTATTCTATAACTTTCAAGTGCTTTTTGTATTGATTTATTATGAATCCATTTATCTAACACTTTATTTTCAAATATATTTATTGTTTTATTATATTGTTTTATTAAAGCAAAACTAAAATACCAAGCTAAAGCCATCTTAATATAATATTCTTCACTTTTTACAGATATCATTAATTTATTAATATCTTCATTAAAATTATCATCTAAATAAAATTGTAAAAAACTTACTATAGCAAATCTTTTAGTATAAGTTTTTTTACTATTTAATAATTTCTCTAAAAATAAATATACTTTTTGAGGATATTTTTTAAATATCTTAGGATTAATAACATCACATGTAACCCAATTATCTATATAGGGCAAAAATTTAATTAAATATTTTAAATATAAATCTATATCCTTAATATAAATATTCATCAAACAACTATGTAATATATATTCTTCTTGATACTTATGTGGTAAAAAATCTAAAAATTTAATCGCATCCATAAAAGAAATACTTTTAGCATACTTTCTTATTAATGCTGTTTTAACCCCAATAATATTATATGAAGATATATTAGGTATTAATTTTGATGTAAAACCTTTATATTTTAAATCTTGTAAACCAAATAATCCGTTTATTATTTTTAAATTACTAATATTTTCGTTAATTTTAGTTTTATAATCATTCCAAAATTCTTTTAAATCATCATAAGAAAGTATTTTTTCTACTTCATCAAATGGCTTCCAAACCAATTCTTCTTGATCTTTAATAGGTATTTTTTTGTTACTTTTACCAGCATCAAGTGCTAAATAAAAATAAAGTTCTACTTTTTCTAAATGCCCTTTAGGAAAACTATAATCATTTAATTTTTTTCTGTAAACTAAAGCAACATTATTAGTATCTAAATCTAATAAAATACAACCAGCTTTTTGTGTTCTCATACAATCACGTATAATCAATCTTATAGAAATATTAATCTATTTGATTGATCCCTTTCTATTAAATTTTATATAATTTAAAATTAATTATATAATATATTTGCACTGTGGATTTGTTTCTATACTATTACGGACTTTTTATAAGTACTGTTCACCTTTATCTATTATATCAAAAAACTCCCCGAAGGAAGTATATTTTTTTATGGAGGGGCTAACCGGATTTGAACCGGTGCTCAAGGTTTTGCAGACCTACGCCTTACCGCTTGGCTATAGCCCCAAAAATTTATATTATTATTATATCATTATATTTTTACACTAGCAATATGTTTTTCATATTTATTCTATGCTATTTTGACATATAAATTGTCAAAATTTGTAGTTTTATCTATTTTTGACTTACTTTTTCTGTTATAATATTTATGTATAATCAAGTGAGGTTTGTAGTATGAGAAAAACAATAAATATTTTAATAACTTTTTTAATAGTCATTAATTCTTTTACTATGTTTATAAATAATGTTTCTGCAGTTTCTATAACTGCTACAGTTAATGACTCTGAAGGGGTATATATTAGAAGTGGCCCTGGCACTAATTATAGCAAAGTTACTCTTTTATCCAATAAAACAACAATTACTTTAGTAGATAAAACATTACATGAAGGGACTGGTTGTAAAGGATGGTATCAAATAAACTATAGTAATAGTACAGATAGATATATATGTAGTGAACTTGTTATTATTAATGATACATCTAAAACAGGAAATTATTATACAACTTCTTCCTTTGATACAAGAATTATTGAAGATTATGCTAATGTTAGAAAATCTCCTAATGGAATCGTCATTGAAAAAATATTTTTAGGAACTGAGGTAACCGTTTTGTCTTCAAGTGGTAATTGGTATAAAATTTCTTATTATAATGGAAAAACAGGTTATATTTTAAAAAAATTATGTAAAAATTATAGTGAAATAACTTTAGTTGACACTGAATATTATAAAGAGCTAGAAAAAGAAGGATTTCCTAAAAGTTATTGGCCTTTTTTAAGTTATTTACATTCAATTCATCCTGCTTGGATTTTTAAAGCTGATAGAACAAATAAAGATTTTTCAACCGCCGTTACAAAAGAAACAGGACAAAATTATATTCCTTCTACAATTGATGCTTTTAGAATTAATTCAGTAGCTAAAGAAGGAATTTACTATACTGCTACTTCTGGAGTTGTTGCTGTATACTTAGATCCTAGAAATTATTTAAATGAAGCTAATATTTTTGCTTTTGAAGCATTATCTTATAATGAAAAGACTCAAACAGCAAATATTTTAAAAAATATTTTTGCTAATACTTATCTTAACACCGATAATTATATTAATACTTTTATGACTGCTGGGAAGACATATAATATATCTCCCGTTCATTTAGCAATAAGAGTAAAACAAGAAGGCGGAACAGATGAAAATTATGGCTCTGTAAGTGGAAAATCCGGATTATTTTATAATGAAAAAACTTTAAATGAATTTTATAACTATTATAATATTGGTGCTTATGGAAGTAATACTGTAACGAGCGGATTAGCGATTGCTGCTGGTTATGTTAAATATGATGGTGTTGAAGGCACTCCATGGAATTCTAGGGAAAAAGCTATTACTTATGGAGCAAAATGGATTGCAGATGGTTATATAAATAAGGGACAAGATACAATATATTATCAAAAATTTAATACTAAATATGGCGCTACTTATAATGCTTATATTCATCAATATATGACTAATATTTTAGCACCAGCTAGTGAGTCACTTTCTACTTATGGTAGCTATATTGATTCTGGTTTGTTAGAAACTGCGTATACTTTCTATATACCAGTATATAATAATATTCCTAATGATTACACTATAATGCCTCCAATTGGAGATACAAATAATAATTTAAGTGATTTAAAAGTAAACAATACTACTATTGTTGGTTTCGATAGTGATGTAATTGAATATACATCATATGTACCATATGATGCTACAAGTGTTGAAATTAGTGCTACTCTATCATCTTCTGATGCTTCTATTATAGGAACAGGTACTATTGATTTCAAAGAAAATAAAAAAATTATTTCTGTAATTGTAACCAGTCAAACCAATGATACAAAAACATATACAATTACAATCATAAGACAAGAAAAATCAACTGAGGAAAATGGAGAAACTATTTTAACTCCAACAGAAATAGTTGATAAAATGGATGTTAAATTTAGTGATACTTATATGACTTATATTCCAATTGGAACAACTGCTACAACATTAATAAATGAAGCAAAAGAAAAAGAAGCAACAGCTACAATAACTATTACTAATTCTTCTGGAATTACAAAAACAAATGAAAATTTAGTAACTGGAGATATTATAAATATTACTTCTAACAATGTTACCAAAACTTTTACTATTGCTATTAAAGGTGATGTTAATGGTGATGGAATTATTAATTCACTTGATTCTGGTCGTATTTTAAGACATATTTTAAAATATTCGACATTAGTAGAAAGTTCTTTAGCAGCTGCGGATACTAATTATGATGGAATTATTAATTCTATTGATTCTGGTTATACATTAAGACATATTTTAGGTTATTCTAAATTAAGATAAAAAGGAGATAAAATAAAATGAAAAGAAAAATAAGTTTATTATTTATATTATTAATTTGTTTATTTATGCCTATAACTATAGTTAATGCAGCTACTGCTAGTATTAAAGTTACTGCATCAAATAGCACTGTAACTGTAGGAAATACTTTCACTGCCACTATTACTGTTTCATCAGATGAATATATTATGAGTTATGAATATAAGTTAAATTATGATTCTAATAAATTAAAATTAACTAGTGGTAATACTTTTGTAAGCGATAATTTAGGAACAGTAAAGTCTGCTACAAAAAAATTTACTTTTAAAGTTATAGCTGCTGGTACTTCTTCAGTAGGAATTGTAAGTGGGAGTGGTTTAGTTACTGGTCAAACAACGGATTTTACTAGTCCAACTACTTCTTCCGTAAGTATTAAAGGCGTAAAAGCTTCATCAAATTCAGGTGGTTCAAGTTCTATTAAATATTCAACTAATAATTATTTATCTAGTTTAAAAGTTGAAGGATATACTTTATCCCCTACTTTTAATAAAGATATAAATGAATATACTGTTAAATTAGATTCTAGCATTGAAGAAATAATAGTTACTGCTACAAAATCTGATTCTACCGCTTCAATAAATGGTACTGGTAAAATAAAAGTATCTGAAGGGGAAAACAAGATTACTATTACTGTTACATCCCAAAAAGGTACAAAAAGGACATATACAATTTTAGCTACTGTTACTGATAGTAACCCTATTAATGTTACTATTGAAGGAGAAAATTATACCGTAATAAAAAGAGCTAATAATTTAGAAAAACCAGATACTTATGAAAAAAAAGTTATTTTAATTAATGAAGTAAAAGTTCCAGGATTTTATAGTGAAATAACTAATTATTCTTTAGTGGGATTAAAAGATTCAAAGGGAAATATTTTTTTAGCAGTTTATAATAATGAAACTGATTCTTATAAATTATATAATCAAATTAGTTTCAATAATTTAACTATAAGTATTCTAGATGAAAAGTTTGAAATACCTAATAATTATAAAGAAACAACAATTACTTTAAATGAACAAAATTTTAAAGTATATAAATATGATGTTAATTCTAAATACTATCTATTTTATGGGTTAAATATAGAAACAGGGAAAAAACATCTTTATTTATATGAACCAACTGAAAATACTATTCAAATATATAATAATGAACCACTAAAATTGCTTGAAAATGAACTATCCCAAGCAAATAAAATTATTTTTTATTGTATTATTAGTATATCAATTCTATTATTATTACTATTTATAACTATAATAATAAAAACGAAAAATTCAAAAAAAAGGAATAATAAAGAAAAGATAATAGCTAAAGATTATAAAGAAAAACGAAAAGAAGAAAAAAATAACAACATTTCTACAGAAATAGATTTGAATGAAAAGACAAGTAATATTGAATTAATTGATGATAAAAAATCAAAAAAGAAAAAAGACCATGATATATTTAAAGATTTATAAAAAATAAGACATTTTTAATTTATTGTCTTATTTTTTTCTTTACATAATTTTTTTAACATACAATTAGAACAAACTGGGTTCTTTGCTTTACAATAATATCTCCCAAATAAAACTAATTGATGATGTAATTTTGACCAATCATTTCTAGGAAAAAATCTTTTTAATTTTTTCTCTATTTGTAAAACATTATCTGTTTCCTTTGCTATTGCTAACCTTTTTGATACTCTAGAAACATGGGTATCAACTGCAATATTGGGAATATTATATAAAACACTTAAAACTACATTAGTTGTTTTTCTACCAACCATGGGCAAACTTTCCAAAGCTTTTCTATTTTTTGGAACAATGCCATTATATTTGTTTAAAAGTTCTTTAGCTATGGCTATTACACCAAAAGATTTTTTTCTGAAATTGCCTAATTCTTTCACTATACTTTCTACATCGTCAATTTTTGCTTTACTCAATAATTCTAAAGTGGAATATTTTAAAAATAATTTATTAGTTACTTTATTTACTCTTTTATCTGTTGTTTGAGCACTTAACATAACAGCAATTAGCAATTCATAATCTTTATTAAAAATTAATTCACATGTTGGATTTGGAATTAAATCATTTAAAAAGTCTTGTATATATTCTGCTTTAGTCATTGTCATCTAACCAATCATAATCAAATAATTTCACATTTTCATTTGTTTCTGTTACAGCAACTTTTTTCTTAACATCTGCTACTTTATTCCAACCTTTTTTATTCCATTCATATAAAATTTTATCTATATATTTTAAATTAGTAACTCCATTTAATATGGCTTCTTTTAATGCTTCTTTAATTAAATCTTCTGTTATAGAAGCATCTAACCATCCTTTTATAGTCTCATATTCAATTGGAGATAAAGTTCTTCCAAATTCTTTTTCTATTATTTCATAAATATTAGAATTATTAGTTTCTGATGGAATTTCCACTAAAAAATTTAGTATTTTGGCATATAAAATACCTATATCTAAATATTCAACCATCATTCCTTTAGAATTTTTTGATACTTCCATTGTAATTAATTTTTTTTCTGTTAATGTTGCAATTAAATTCATTATTTCACTAATATCCATATTTAAGTGTTTACTAAAACTTTCCACATCAAAAAGTATTTTTTCTCCATTTGGTAATAAAAAAGATAAAAATATTAATTCTTGACAATTGATATTTAATTGTTTATATGTTTTTATTAAAAAAGATGGTACTACAATATTTTGACCCTTAATGATATTTAAAATATTATTGCTTTTCATATTTTTACCTCCTTCCTACTAATTAATTTTAGTAGTTTTTAATATATATTCTTTTATGCAATTTTTATCATTCTTTAAATTGTTTGTTAAAATCATTGTTTCTAAATCATTATATATAAATTTTAAAAACATTCCTGGTTGAGTATTTAATATGTCACATATTTCTTCTGAAGTTATTTTTATTTCTTCTCTACTTTTAATAGGAAGCTTTTGATAAATATTATTTATTTTCTTTTTATTTAATTTTTTTAAATCACAAACAATATTTACTAAATATAATCCATATTTATATAAAATAAATGTATCATTAATATCTTCTTTTAACAATTCATTTATTTTTGAAATAATTTCCTTTTCATTTTTAGTAAATGGATAAGTATTAGGTTTTATAATTGTTGCCCATTTACCAATAATATCTTTAGTCAATAATACATTATTAATATTAGAAAGTTCTAAAACATCTAATAACTCTAACTCTTTTAATAATTCTACTCCATATTTTATATTTTCACTAGCAAATATTTTAGTTAATTCTTCTTTTTTTCGTTCATATGACAAACTTGTTAAAAGTTGTTTATTTTGTTTAATAGCTAGTTTTAAATTTTTATCAATTTTAAAATTTAAAATAGTAGCAAATCTAACTGCTCTCATTATTCTTAAAGAATCTTCAGAAATTTTTGTAAATGAATCTCCCACAACTCTAATAATTTTTTTGTTTAAATCTTTTCTTCCATCTAAAATATCTATAAGATTACCATTTTTATCCATACAAATAGTATTAATAGTAAAATCTCTTCTTAAAAGATCTTCTTCTAAATTGTTTATGTATTTTACTTTATCAACTTTACGATTGTTTTTATAACTAATTTCTTTTCTAAAAGTTGTTATTTCAAATCTATAATTATCAAGCTTTAAAACAATTGTTCCATACTCAGATGTAATAAAATTGTAATTATTAAAAATATTAATTAAATCTTTTACAGTAGCATTAGTACAAATATCAACATCAAAACTTTCTTTTTTTCGTAAATAGTCCCTTACATAGCCTCCAACTACATAAGCTTTAAAACCATTTTCCTCTATTTTAGCAAGGATATTATAAATATTCTCCCTCATTTATTAAAAACCTCCGCTTTTCTCATTTCATTCATAATAATTATAACACTTATTATAAAAAAAAAGCCATAGGCTTTTTTTAGTTAACTGATTCTTTTAAAGCTGAACCTGCTTTAAATGTAACAGCATTTCTTGCAGCAATTTTTACTTCTGCTCCTGTTTGAGGATTACGTCCAGTTCTAGCAGCTCTTTTTGAAACAGCAAATGTTCCAAATCCTACTAGAGGAACTTTATCTCCTTTTGCTAATGCAGATGTAATTACTTCTAGTGTAGCATCTAATGCTCTGCCAGAATCTGCTTTTGTTAGACCAGTTTTAGTAGCTATAGCTTCTACCAATTCTACTTTTTTCATTTAAAATTACCTCCCAATAAATTTTAAAATTATATAAACATCACTATATATTTTTACATATGATGTTTACATATATAAATTACCATAAAACAAAGGAAAAAAGCAAGTCTTTTAATAAAAAAAGTGAAAAATTAGACAAGTATTATAATCAATTATACAAATTTATATGTTTTTTTGCTTATTTTGTGATATTCTTATATTATAAGGAGTTTTAATAATGAATAAAGAAAATAAAATTTATATAATTTCAATTATAACATTAATTGTAATCGTTGTTGGAGTATCGTATGCTTTTTATCAAATAAACATTTTAGGAAGTTCAAATCAAATTAATACTGGTACTATTTTACTTAATTATATTGAAGATTCTAACAATTTATTAATTGATGAAATTAGCTCTATTGAAGATAATAATGCTAAAATTGATAATCAATATTTCAGTTTTAATGTTTCAGCTTCTGCTACAGGAACTATTACTTTAGGATATTATATTTATATTACTGTTGATTCTACTAATAATACTGTTCCAAATTCTGGTATTAAAACTTATTTAAGTACAGTAACAGATCCTAGCAATACTATTGAAAATGAAACGCAGGTCGTTGCTCCTACTCTCATTTCTAATTTAGTACCTGTAAATATAAATGTTAATAGTTTATCTTATAATGCTTCTTCAAATAATATTCAATTATATACTTCATCATTTGTATTTACAGAAAATAATACTATTCAAAATCACTATTATAGACTTAGAATATGGGTAGATAAAACTTATTATGATGAAAATATTTATGTTCAAACGGGAACTGGTACAAATGATACTATACATCAAGTAACAACAAGTTCTGCCTATTATAAATTAACAGTTAATGTAATAGGATTTGATGGAGCTGTAACACCAATTACAGCATCTTAAAAGATCTTCATTTGAAGATCTTTTTATATGACAATAGCTATTAAATTATTTGATCCTTTATTTACTACTTTAGTCATTGTCTGTTGTAATTTATATCTTATATTTTCTGGCATCATTGCTATTTTTGATTGAATTCCTTCTTGAACTATCGCATCCAAACTTCGTCCAAATATTTCACTATTCCAAATACCATTTGGATTAGTTTCACTATCCCTCATAAGATGATTTATTAATTCTTTGCTCTGAATTTCACTACCTATAATAGGTTCAAAAGTACTTTCTACATCAACTCTTATCATATGTATAGAAGGCGCTATAGCTTTTAATTTAATACCATATCTACTACCCTGCTTAGTTATCTCTGGAGTATTTAACTTCATATCTTTTATTGTAGGATTAGCCACACCATATCCTGTTGTTTTTACCATTTTTAAAGCTGTCTTTATTTGATCAAATTCTAATTTAGATTCGTTATAATTTTGAAATAATCCTAATAAATTTGCTTTAGAAGTGACATCTATTCCGATCATTTCATTTAATACCCTCGTAAATAAATCATCTGGGGCATCTAAAGTTACCGTAACAGTTCCTGTAGCAGGATCTACTTTGGACATATAAGATTTTTTTATAAACTCACAATTATTAAAATGACTAGTAATATTTTCGACATCACGCAATTTATCTACTTCGCAAACACTTTCTTTAATCTTACTAATATATTCTTGTTTAACATAATGATCCGGATTTAATATACCAATCCACTCAGGCATTTCTACTTTTACTTCCATTACAGGAAATTCATATAATGCTTCTCTTAAAATATCATAAGTATCTTTTTCATTCATTCCTAAAACATCTATTGGTAATACTGGAACATTATAAGTATCTTCTAAAGATTTAGCTAATGATCTTGTATTTTGATTATTAGGATTTTTACTATTTAACACTATTATAAATGGTTTGTTTATTTCTTTTAATTCATTTACTACTTTTTGCTCTGCTTCCAAATAAGAAGATCTATCAAATTCTCCAATAGAACCATCTGTTGTCATAATTATTCCTATTGTTGAATGATCTTTTATAACTTTTTCTGTGCCAATTTCTGCTGCTTCTACAAAAGGTATTTCATCGTTAAACCATGGTGTCTTAACCATTCTAGGACCATTTTCATCTTCATATCCTTTAGCATCTTTTATAACATAACCTACACAATCAACAAGTCTCATATTACAAGATAAATCATCTATTTTAACTTGAGCAATATTGTTAGGAACAAATTTTGGTTCAATTGTCATAATTGTTTTTCCTCCAGCACTTTGTGGAGTTTCGTCTAATGCTCTTTTTCTTTCAAACTCATCATCTATATTAGGTATAATTAAATTTTCTAAAACTTTTTTTATAAAAGTAGATTTTCCTGTTCTAACAGCACCTACCACTCCCAAATAAATATCTCCGCCAGTTCTTAGAGCAATATTTTTAATTATTTCTGATTTTTCCATTTAATCACTCTCTTTCAATTAAATTTATGAAAAATTTTATATAATATGAAAAAAAGATAATAATTTATCTTTTTAAACATTAAAAACTTATTAATATATAATATATGCTAAGCTATTCTTATTCCCAATATTATTGCAAATTCATTTTTATCATTAAATATAACTAATTTGTATTTGTTTTTTAAATATCCAATACAATCATCTTCTATGCCTAATATTTCAAACGCAACTTTAATTTTTTTTGCTGAAAAAGAAACCGTATTTTGCAAATGTGTTTTATAAAAACTACCCATTTCTTTATCTTTTGCTTGTTCAAATATTTTATCTTTACTAAATTCAATATAATCATCATATTCATTGTTCTTATCACTATCTAAAATTTCTTGAATCATAAAAGATATACTTGGATATTCTTCTTTTACTATCATAGTTGTTAATAATTTATTATTTTTAGTAAAATTTTCTTTATCTATTTCTTTCCAATCAGTTGTAAAAGAAACATTAATAGAAGGTAAATAACTGCATTTTAAATAATACAATGAATAAGAATCCGTGAAAACAGTAGCACCATTTTTAAGTGGAGAATATGATTTTAAAACTGGCTTTATTTCCGATATTGAATTTATAAATTTCATTATTGCTTTAAACCTTTTACCATTAATATCAATTTGATACGTTTCTATTTTTGGTAAGATCATAGATTTTAGAGGATTTGGTTTTATATTGTCTATTGGTTTTGGAAAAATTGAATTTTTATTTGGTTTAGATTTATTTGAATATATATTTTTTTTATTATTATAATTAATAAAATTATTTTCAAATATTTTTCTTTTACCATTTATTAAAACCACTATTTTTAATTTTTTTATCTTTAATATTAATTTGCTAACTGCATCATTTTGTGTTGCTATTTCTTCTAATTGAGGACAATCATGAAAATGATAATTTTTATTATAACTATTATATGTAAAGCCTTTCCGTAATTGACCATTACTAGAAATTATAATACTTCTATTTGGTAAAATAGTTAAACTATTTTCTATTTCATAATCTTCAACTAAAACAGCGCCAAACATATTCTCAATGTCAAATTCAACTTTTGTGGCAATAATAGGATATGGACAAATATTCAAAACTTGGAGATAAATATACAAAAAATATTCAGTAGAATCAGGATATTTATTATAATCAATAGAATTATAAGTATCAACCTTTAATTTATTTAAAGAAATATCAACAAACTTTGTTTTATTTGTGTTTTCATTAAGAGAATTTAAAAATTGCGTTTTCGTAATTACATCACTTATATCATCATATTTTTTTAAGACTTTTATTTTTTGATTCAAATCGTCATTTAATGTTTTAATTTCTTTTTCTTTTTCATTAATAACACCATCAAGTTCTTCACTTATTTCTTTTTTTCTATCATTCAATTTTTTCTCTAAGCTAGTTTTTTCTCCTTTTAATTTATCAACTTTTAATTGTAATTTATCAAATTTTTTTTCAGTTTTATTTTGTAATATTTTATTAAAACCAAACATAATTTATACCTCCAACTAAAAATAATTATAAATAAATTATATCATGTATAATTCCATATTACTACTTCATAATAATTTTATAATTATTAAAAAAAAGACAAAAAATTTGTCTTTCTAACTATTAAAAATTTCTTTTATAGATTCTTTTATAATATTTAATCCATTTAACAACATATCTTTTTCAATTACTAATGATGGCATAATTTTTAAAACAGAATCATTTCTTCCTGCAAGTTCAATAATTAGATGTTTTTCAAAGCATTTATCAAGAACAGCACGAGCAAGTTTTCCATCATGAAAATCTATTCCCCATATTAATCCGATTCCCCTAATAGACATATTATCTTTTAATAAAGGAACAATTTCTTTATTTAAATAATTTTCTACTAAAATTCCCTTTTCCTTAGCTTGTTCTGGAACTTTTTCTTTTATCATTAATTCTAATCCAGCTTTAGCTGTAACCATAGATGGTTGAAAGCCTCTAAATGTTCCATTATGTTCTCCAGGAGACAATACATCTATCTCTTTTTTCAATAAAACAACTGATAAAGGGAAACCATATCCTCCAATAGATTTTGAAAGCACAACAATATCAGGTACAATATTAGCTCTTTCAAAAGAAAAGAAATATCCAGTTCTACCACAACCAACTTGAATATCATCAACAATTAATAAAATATCATATTTATCACAAATATTTCTTATTCCTTTTAAAAATTCATTATCAAAAACATAAATGCCACCTTCTGCTTGAGTAGTTTCAATTATAATAGCAGCTGGTTTTTCAATTCCTGAATGATCATCATTTAAAATTTCTTCTAAATAATTTATTGTATCAAACTTACCACCCATATAATATGGTGTTGGTATATGAACAACATTATCCAAATTAACTCCCGCTCCATTTCTTGCAAATGCATCAGTTGTTAAAGCAAGTGCCCCAAGTGACATTCCATGAAAAGCACCCATTAAAGCAAAAACATTAGACCTTTTTTTTGCCTTTCTAGCTATTTTTAAAGCTGCCTCTATTCCATTAGTACCAGTTGGCCCAGGAAACATAATTTCATATTTTAAACCACGCGGAATTAAAACATTTTCTTCAAAAAATGAAATAAAATCAGATTTAGCTAATGAATACATATCAAGTGAATGTACAATAGCATCACTTTCTATATACTTTAGTAATTTTTCTTTTATATAATCGGGATTGTGCCCATAATTTAAAGCCCCAGCACCATTAAAAAAATCAAGATATTTTGTACCATTATCTTCTATAATAATTGACCCTTTAGCATAACTAAATTCAACAGGCCATTTTCTACAGTAACTTCTTACATTTGATTCATATTTTTCATATACTTCTTTTGACATAAATTCCTCCATATAACTTTTATTTTAGGAGATTATTTCAGTTTCTTCAATAGTTTTATCAATTTTGTCAGTTTTTTTACACATTTCTCTTACTTGATCTTCTAATTCTTGACATAATTTTTTATTTTCTTTTAACATTAAACGAACATTTTCTTTACCTT
>CAZRBE010000013.1:5592-13533 GCA_964598285.1 uncultured Mycoplasma sp. | reverse complement strand
GTAAAATCTCCTTGGGTATAACAAGAAATAATAGTATCATCAGACGTATTATTAATAAGATCTATTTTATATGGATCATCTTTAAATTTTTCTAATGCTTCTTCTCTCGTAATTTCTTCTCTATAAATTCTTTTACCATCTTTAGAAATTTTTTTCATTTCTTTTTCTATTTTTCCTAAATCTTCTTCTGTAATTACTTCATCTTCCAAATCCATGTCATAATAAAAACCTTCTTCAATAACAGGTCCAACCCAAAACTTTGCCTTTGGGTATAAATGTTTTACAGCTTGAGCAAGTAAATGAGCACAACTATGATTTAAAATATTTAAATCCTTATCTTCTTTAATATTAATCATTATTTATTTCTCCTTTCATATTTTCTAATAATATTCTTTTTCTTCCAGAGCCTTTAATATTTCTATTAATTAATTCTTTTTTTATTAATCTGCATATTTTATATTTATTAAAATTTTTAGAATGTCTTTGTAATTTATATTTTAATTTTAATTCATAATTAGATAAAGTAGTAATATCAAAAGACTTATTTACTTTTTCTTTTCTTAAAGGATCAGCCATTTCTCCATAATCAATAGTTTGTTTTAAGGAATCTTTTAAGGGATTATAGTAAGGAATAGTGATTTTTTTATTGTCTTTAACTAAAATTATATCACCAGTAAAAATTAAATCAGGATTTTTACAAGCATAGTCAATAGAAAACCTTTTTAATTCTGGTAATAATCTTTTTACATCTTTATGAGTAATTGTATATAAATTAGAAGTTGTAAGACCACAGTATATATATAAAAAATCTATTATACTTATTCCAAAATTAAGCCTTTCATAATATTTTAAATCCTTAATTTTTGTACTCATAAATCATTCCTCCCAAATAAAAAACACCCCTTAAAGGAGCGTTTAATTTTTATACGCGGTACCATCCTACTTTATAACTCAAATTGATAACGGAACAACCCGATAACTATTTCTAGTACTGTTTAAAGGTAGTAAATATTATATTTTTTATTAGTTTTCACCAACCACTAATTCTCTTTTGAAAAAACAATAATACTCATGTCCTCATCTCAACATTTATATATAATTTATCACAAATAGTACTATCAGTCAATTCAATTTATAATTTTAAGCAATTATTTTTTTCTTCTATCAATTCCAATTAATTTCATTTCATCAGTTAAATATTTAATTCTTTCGATTATTCTTCTTGCTTTTACTTTATCAACTTTACTACCTGTCATTGATAGATGCATTTCTAATTCTTCTAAATCTAAATTAGAAGTAAAAAATGTTGCTAAATTTTCTTCCATTCTATATTGAAGAATTGTACCTAATATTTCATCTCTTGCCCAATTTGTAAGGTTTTCAGCTCCAATATCATCTATTAATAAAAGAGAAATATGTTTTATATAATTAAATTTATCACTATAAGTATTCCCATCTTCTGTTACTTTAAACGATTCTTTTAAAGTCCTTAAAAATTCAGGAAAATAAACTATGGCAGAATTAACATTTTTTTTAGCAAGTTCATTAAATAAAGATGCAATTAAATAAGTTTTTCCACTCCCAAAATTACCAGTTAAATAAAGTCCTTTTCTTCTGGAACTAAAATAGGTACTAATATAATCATTAATATAAATAATTATTTCTATTCTTGATTTATCGTCAGTATAAATATCTTTTACTTTAGCATTTTTCAAAGATTCAGAAACATTAAATAAACTAATTTTATCATTATAGGCATTATTTTCTAATTCTCCTTTTTTATATTTACAAGGCTCATAAGAAAAACAAATATTAGAATCTTTTTTAGAAGGATAATAAATATATCCTTTTAATTCATTTTTACATTCAAATAATCCTTTGCAATTTAAACAATTATTGATTTCTAAAACAGAATCTTTTAATTTAGAAGTATGATTAATTAATATTTTTTCTGGAATATCAAGTTTATCAATTAAAGTTTGGAATTTTTCATCTTTTTTTTCTTTAATAAACTCTGTTTTAAGATTAATATTACTTTTTTTTATTATTTCATTTATCTTTTTCATAAAAACACCTACTTTATAACACTTATTTTTATTATTTCATTAATATTATCATCTATTGCTTGAATATTTCTTTTAATAATTCCACATTTACTACATTTATAAACTATCTTAAAAGAATCTGTTTTAAATTTTTCTACTCCAATGGGAATCATTTTTCCTAAACAAGTACAGTTTCTATCTCCTGGATTATTATCTATGTGCATAGAATATAAACAATATGGGCAATGATCTCTTGATGTGTAAAGTAATTTTTTAACTCTTTTGCCACAATTATTACAAATAAATTCCTCATCTTTCTCCAAAAATTTTTTAGTTTCCAAGATAATCACCTTCTTTTAATATTCTATCATAATTTTTATATATTTTAAATATTATAAATGATATAATACTTATATTATAAATCATAAAAACAATCTAATTTAAAAGTAAAGGAGAAATTTTATGTTAAAACTAAAACAAGTATCAAAATTTTATTATAATAAAGGCATAGTAGCAAGTGGTTTTTCTAAGGTTAATTTAGATTTTGATTTAGGAGAATTTGTAGCTATTACAGGTGAATCGGGCAGTGGTAAATCAACTTTACTTAATGTAATTGCAGGACTTGATTCTTATGAAGAAGGAGAAATGTATATAAATGATAATGAAACAAGTCATTATACTGAAAGGGATTATGAATCTTATAGAAGAAAATATATTGGTAACATTTTTCAAAATTTTAATTTAGTAAATAGTTACACTGTTTATCAGAATATAGAACTAGTTTTGTTATTAAATGGAGAAAAGAAGAAGGATATAAAACAAAGCATCTTGGAAATAATTAAACAAGTTGATCTATATCGTTATCGAAATACTAAAGTATCTAAATTATCAGGAGGTCAAAAACAACGTGTTGCTATTGCTAGAGCATTAGCTAAAGATACTCCCATTATTTTAGCAGATGAACCAACAGGTAATCTTGATAGTAAATCAAGTGCTAGTGTTTTAAAATTACTTCATGCCATATCAAAAGATAAATTAGTTATAATTGTTACTCATAATTATGAACAAGTTTTAGAATATGTAACAAGAAAAATTACAATGCATGATGGTAGAGTAACTCTTGATAAAAAAATAAAAGAGTATGAAAAAGTAGATAATGTAAAAATTGCAGTTCATAAAGAAACAACTATTTTTAATAAATTACGATTAGGAATTAGAAATACATTTAATATTATTCCTAAATTTTTATTACTCCTAACAGTTTATTTGTTTGTTGTATTAGCCTTTTCAAATGCCTATTCTTCATTTAAAAAGCAAGAATATGAAGCCTCTAAAACTGGGTATAATTGGTATTTTACTAATATAAGTGATAAAAGAGTAATAATTAAAAAAGATAATAAAACAGCTTTTACTAATGAAGATTATGAAGAAATATCCAAATTAGCTAATGTTAATTATATTATTAAAGATGATTTATTATTAGATTATAATATTAGTTTGTCAAATGATAATTTATATTTTTATGGTATTGGTTTAGATAATAGTTTACTTATAGATAAAGTAGATATCGGTAGTCTTCCTAAAAACGATAATGAAGTGGTAATTGAAAGTAGTAAGGATAATTTTGTTTTAGCTCAAATTAATGATATTATAGACAAAAATTTTTATATTGATGAGTTATACGATTCAATTAATGATAAAAAATATGCTATTAAAGTTGTAGGAATAAAATATAATGATAAAAAATCTACTAATTATAATTCTTCTGATTCTAAATTTTATTTAAGTAATAAAGTTATTAGTGAAATATCTAATAAAATTTATAGAAATAATTATACTACTTTAACTTATACTTTAGGAGGAAAACAATTTGGATCTTATTATGAAACGATAGAGAATTCTATTATTCCTAATGAAAAAGTTCCAAAAGGACAGATTTATATTTCAGAAAATTTTTCTTATTTATGTAAAAATTATAATTGTAAAAATTATAAAGTAACTATTAATGCTAAAGATATTTATTATAATGAAAATATTATTTTAAATATTTCTAACATTTATACTAAAAAAAACTTTAATAAACTAACTGGTCTAATATATGATAAATATAATGGAGCTTTGTTTATAAATCCTCTTGATTATAATAGTTTATTTAATAATGGCTATTTTCAAAGTAGTATTTTTGTAAAAGATGATAAATTAGTAGATGAAACAATAAAAGATTTAAATACAATGGGCATAAAAACTTTATACATTAAAGATACTTTAACTGACATATATGGAGGTAATTTACAAATTATAAAAATTATCAAAGTAATTGCTTTATCGTTACTTTTAATTGTACTATTTTTCATATCATACTTTATCATTAAGCTAATTTTAAAATCACGAAATGTTTATTTTTCTACTTTAAGAATTTTAGGTTCTTCTAAAAAAACAGTTAAAACTTTATTAAATATTGAATTAATAATAATTACCAATATTGCTTATTTAATATTTTTAACATTTACTATTCTTATTAAGAATAACATAATCAAAATTGATTATTTAAAAAGCATGTATGAATTTATAGCATTGAAAGAATATTTTATTATTTATTTAATTATTTTTATAATGTCTATTTTAATTGCTAATAGATATGCTAGAAAATTATTCAAAGATACTACAATGAATACATATAAAGAGGAGGTTTAATAATGATAAAGTTAGAAAATATTAATAAATATTTTAATAGACATAAAAAAAATGAAATTCATGTCATTAATAATACTTCATTAGAATTGTCTGATACTGGATTAACTGCTTTACTTGGTCCTTCAGGCTGTGGTAAAACAACATTATTAAATACTATCGGAGGACTAGATAAAATATCTAAAGGAAAAATATATATAAATGGAAAAAGGATTTCTAAAAAAAGTAGTGCTTATGTAGATAAAATTAGAAATCTTAATATTGGCTATATTTTTCAAGATTACTATTTAGTAGATGATATGACTGTTTATGATAATGTAGCTTTAGTTCTTAAAATAAATGGAATAAAAAGCAAAGAAGAAATAAAATTAAGGGTTAATTTTGTTTTGGAAAAAGTTGGTATGTATCGTTATCGTAATCGCTTAGCTTCAATGTTATCAGGGGGTGAAAGACAACGTATAGGAATTGCTAGAGCAATTGTAAAAGATCCTAATATCATAATTGCCGATGAGCCAACAGGTAATCTTGATAGTAAAAACACTTTAGAAATAATGAATATAATTAAAGCAATTTCTAAAACAAGATTAGTTATTTTAGTTACTCATGAAAATGAATTAGCAGAATTTTATGCTGATCGAATTATTGAATTAAAAGATGGTACGATTATAAATGATAGATTAAATGAACATAATAATGATTTAAATTATCATCTTGATAATAAAATATATTTAAAGGATATTAAAAATCATGAAATGTTTTATGATAATGATACAAGAATTGATTATTATTCTGATATTAAAGATAAGTTAAACATAAGTATTATTGTTTTAAATAATAATATTTATATAGAAAGTGATAATATTAAAAAAACTCAATTAGTTGATGAAGATTCTGCTATTGAAATAGTAGATGATCATTATAAAAAAATAGATAAATCTATTTATGAAGAATATAACTTTAACTTTGATAAAATAATTAATAAAAATATTAAAAAAAAATATTCTTCTATCTTTAATCCTTTTAATTTAATTACTAATGGCTTTAAAAAAGTTCGAGATTATTCTTTTATTAAAAAAATATTATTACTAGGTTTTTTTGCTTCAGGTATGTTTATTTTATTTGCTCTTAGTTCTATATTTGGTATAACTGATATTAAAGACGAAAATTTTGTTAATACTAATAAAAATTATCTTCAAGTTATAGCTAAAAATGTTAAAGTTAATAATTATTTAGAGTATGAAAAACAGGAAAATATAAATTACATTATTCCTGGAAATTCTCAGGTTAATTTTATATTTAAATTTGATGAATATTATCAAACAAATAATATGACTAATATTATAAGTGGTTCTATAGCAAGTATCGATATGATAAAAGAAAAAGATATTATTTTAGGAAATTCATCAAAAGAAAAATATGATATTATTTTAGATAAACTTACTATTGATAATTTTTTAAAACAAGAAAATACTAAAATGTCTGGGATTATATCTTATAAAGATTTACTTAATAAAAAATTATATATAAATAATATGAATACATTTACAATCGTTGGAATAGTTGATTTAAAAAGTCCTTCTATTTATGTTTCATCTAATCTATTTATAAATATAATTGCAAATTCTAAAAACAATAATGATAGTTATATAGATTCTAATGGTATAACTCCTGAATATATTGATTATTTATTAGTAAAAGATAAAATAACTCTAAAAAAGGGTTACTACCCTACTAATGATTATGAAGTAATGGTGAATATTAATTATCGTGATTCTTATCCTTTAAAAAAAGAAATAAATAAAAAAATTAATGGTAAGAAATTAAAAGTAGTTGGTTATTATGACAGCCCTACTAATATGGAAATATTACTTGTTTCTAATAATACAATAAAATATTATTTAATTGAAACTACTAGTGATATTATTATTTATCCTAAAAATAAGGATCTTGTTATGAATAACTTCAGAGAAAATAATATTAATATTAAAGATACCTATACCTATAGTAAAGAAAACTATATAAAAAATATTAAAGAAAGTATTATTTCTAAATTGGTGTTTGCTTTTATTGTTCTTTTAATATCTTTAATTGAAATATACTTAATGATTAGATCCTCTAATCTTTCAAGAATAAGAGAAATTGGAATATATCGCGCTATTGGTATGAAAAAAAGAGATATTTATAAAATGTTTTTAGGAGAAATTATTGCTATTACTACAATGGCAAGTCTTTTAGGAATAATATTTATGTCATATATTATAAAGCAATTAATGACAATATCTTACTATAAAGATACTTTTGTCATAAATTATAAAATAATTATTTTAAGTGTTATTCTTGTTTATTTTATCAATATTA
This sequence comes from uncultured Mycoplasma sp., assembly GCA_964598285.1. Classification (GTDB taxonomy): domain Bacteria; phylum Bacillota_I; class Bacilli_A; order RF39; family UBA660; genus CAG-611. Next base: position 6,439 of record CAZRBE010000013.1, on the reverse strand, counting down.
TAATTGGATTATTACCAGTAAAAAGAACTTTAAGAAAAACTCCTGCTAGAATTTTAAGTAGAGCTGATATTTAGTTGATTTTTAAGGAAAAATAGAATAAAATTATAGTTGGATGTGGTTTTATGAAATTTAAGTATATAATAATGATCATTTTATTGATTTTGATTACTTCAGGTTGTAGTAAAAGTCTTAATTGTACTAAAGAAAATAAAGATAAAGAGGAAACATTAAAAATAACATTTGTAAATAATAAACCAAGTACACTAAAATGGAATATAACTTTCTTATTTTCTAATACTGATGCCTATATAGACATGAGCTATTTAGAAAAAGAACAAAATTATAGTAATTTTGATAATATAGAGGGAATAAAATATACATTAAAAAAACAAGAACACAAAAACAATATTATATTAGATGTTCTTGTTGATTATAGTATATATAATAATGATTCTATCATAGAAATACCAGTTATTATAAATTCTTTGGAAAATAACAAAACATATTTAGAAAATCAAGGATATATATGTAAATAAAATAACATTTAAAATGTTATTTTATTTACATATAATTATTTAATAAATCTTGTAATTTTTTTTGTTCTTCATCCGTCATTTCTTGTTTTTCTATGTTTTTATTAAACCATTCAGGAACTGCTACTTCTTTTGACTTAGTAATATTTTTTGAATTATTATTTAATTTTACTAAATTTTTATGTTCTTTTTTACAAGCTTGCATTGCTTCTTCTACCGTTTCAATTCCAAGTCTTTTCCATTGTGAAGCAATTGTTTCTATATAATTCTTATTTAATTTCTGATTATTAACTTTTAAAACATAATCAATTAAA
>CAZRBE010000013.1:852-5582 GCA_964598285.1 uncultured Mycoplasma sp. | reverse complement strand
ACATTAACTACTCCAGGGGTAATTTTCAAATCTAAAAGTAATGATTCTAATAGTCTTAAATCACGTTCTATAATTTTACCATCTTTATATTTACTTTTTAAAAATTGGTAAGGATTAGCATTTTCAAACGTATAAATCATCATTGCTTTTTTACTAGTATCTCCTGTAGGAGTTTTTAAATATTCTGGTTGCTTAGAATAAATTAAAGTTGGTAAATTACTGCTATGTTCAAATTGATAATAGTTACGACAAGATTTTCTTAAAGATTCTTTATCAATTATACCAGTTTCTTTTATATTAGTTTTAATTAAATTTTGCATAGTAATATTATCAATATTATATATATAACTTAAATTTATTATCAAATCAATTATTTCTTTAGTAAATGATTTTTCTGTGATAATATCATTTAATCCAGAAACTAACAATTCAAAATCTACTTTATTATTAAATTTTAACTTATTAGTATTCCTACATAATAAATCTTCATTTTCTATAAATGAATTAGAAGGAACTGAAGAAAATACATCATCAAAGGAAGAAGATATATCTTCATAATCTTTTAAACTAATTCTTGGTGTTTTATATGTTTCTACAATATTTTGATATTCTTTTTTACCTATATTATTATATAAAACAACACTTAATATAGGATTATTTAAAAATTCATTAGCGCTTATCGGAGAATATAAAACATATATATAATTATTTATATGATCCTTTTTTATATAAGTTTTTAAAAGTCCTACTGCTTCTAACTTTTCTCTTGCTACCTTTATATCTGATAAAGAAAGTTGCATTAAGCTTAATAAATGGTGATGTGTATACATTTCAGAAATAATACTGCTTTTATCTAAATCATTTAATAAAGTATAATAAAAAGAAACAGCTTTATGCCCAATAATAGGCTGATATAAATCTATTATTATTTTTTTATCTATTTCTGTTATTATACTTTTATTAATAATTACATAACTATCAGCAGGAAGTAAAACCATTTCCATCACCATATTTATTATATAATAAAATAATATAAATTAAAATCTATTTTGTGAATTTTCACTTTCTAAATACTATTAATTGATCAGGTAATAAATAAATACTGCTATTATTATAAACTAAATCTTGAGGTGTAGCGTTAAACATCTTAGAAAGTGATTGAAAAGTATCACCCATAACCGTTATATAAGTTATAATCCCTTGTTTTGGCAATAATAAAGTTTGCCCCGGATAAATATCTTCATTTATATCTAAACCATTTATTGCAGCTAAATTATTGACACTAATATTATTTTTACTAGAAATAGAATATAAAGTATCTCCTTTTTGAATTGTATAATAATCAAATATATTAGATGTTATAGTGGGAATATTTAAAGTTTGATTTACTTTTAATGTATATGGATATTCCAAATTATTAGCCTTTATTATTTCTGATACCGGTATATTATAAATATTAGCAATACTATCTAAAGTATCATTTTCTTTAACAATATATATTTCCATATAATCCTCCTTCAAAATAATTATATGAAAAAAAGTAAAGAAAATTTACTTTTTATATACATCATATCTATTTATCTTATTAAATGCTAAATCATCATATATAACTATCTTTTTTATTCCTGTTTTCATATTATAATAATATAAAGCATTATCTTTTATAAAATATAATGTATCTTCAACTAACATAACATTTGAAATTTCTCCTAAATTAAATAAATATAAAAAATCTTTTGTTGTATCGTTGTAATAGATATAATTATTATTATAACTATAATAATAAGAATCTTTATAATTAAAAATATTATCATAATTTTTTATTTTGCTTGGAACTTTATAACTATTATCAAAAGTTATTTTATTTTCTTTAAAATCATAAATTTTTAATTTTTGCCATCCATTATTATAATATAAACCATCTAACTCTTGATTACCAACTATTTCATATTTATTTCTTCTTGGATTTATTTTATATTGTATTAAATTATCTGTATCAAAAATATACAAATTATTATTTACGACTCCATTTATATAGTAATCATTTGTTACATAATTATTTTTTTTAAATTTTAATTCCTTTATATTATTATTTTTCATATTAATAATATAAAATTTATCATATTCATATTGTTTATCATAATTTGGAATTATATAATATTTTGAAATATTAATTCCTAATTTATTTAAATATGTATCATTAGTAAATAAATTTAATTGATTTATTTTTTTATTGGTCAATGTATAAAAGCCATTATATTTCCAAATATAAATATATGTATCATCTAAAATATTGTCTTGAAAAATTGTAATATTAGAAAAATTTATTTTTTTTTCTTTATTTATAAATAATTTGTTATAACATCCTTTTTCTTTTATAATATTAACAAATTGTTCTAATTCATTTTCAAAATAAGAATAACTATATAAAATATTATCTTTAGAACAAATTATATTTAAATAATTATTATTTTTTAAAACAGGATAAATACATTTTAGATCATCTTTTTCATAATAATAAATATTATCAATAACTCTTTTTGTTTTGTAAAATTTATTTTTTTAAAAAAAAGAAAAAAGAGTATTATCTATTTTTACATCAAAATAATAATTATTATCAAAAAATTTTTCTTCTACAAAAAAGTTTTTAGAATCTGTTAAAACATTATAATTAATATTATGTTTATTTTTTAATAAATAAACAACAAATTCTAAAATAACAATTGCTAAAAAAATTAATAAAATCTTTTTTATAATTTTTTTCATATTACATCACATATTAATTATACAAAAAAAAGAAATATTTAACAACTTGTTATCAAATATTTCTTTTTATTATACTTATTTTTTTCTTTTTCTAACTAAAGATGTTGTAACATAGCCTAAAATAGCAGTAGTATTTGAAGTAGATAATATATTAGAAGTATTAATATTTAAACCAGTGTCAGGATTGACTTCTTTTGGAACTGCCTGATCTTGAATAATAACTTCTACAACAGATTCATCTTGTCTTTTTCTAGTATAATCTGGTTTTGATTCTTCTGGTTTTTCTTCAGTTTTTGATTCTTCTTCTGGTTCTGATTCTTCTTTTTTAGGTTCCTTTATTTCCTCTATTGGAGTATTATTTGCACTTAAATGAAGTTCAAACCCTTGGTTTGCAGTTAAATTATTAATTATTAATCTTCCTGTAATATTTCCATTAGTTGCTACTAAATTACTATTTGGTGCTATAAATGTTCCATAAAGTGATGCACTTTGCATAGTAATTTGATCAGATATAAAATTATAAATAATATTATTTGTATTATTACGTAAATAATTATCATCTCTATTACTATTTAAAACAAATCCTCCATTTGTAAACTTTACTTCATTAGGATTAGTAAAATTAATCAAAACTTTTTGATTTGCATTGCAATTAATAATAATATCATATGAAGAAAAATCAACTTCATCTACATTGAAAATTAAAGTGTCCAAATTAGAGTCACCTTCAAAAATATAACTATTTCCTTCTTTTTTCATTACTGAGTTAGGTTCAAGTAAACTTAAATTTAAAGAAATTGCTTTTAAATCATTTGTAGCAGCTTCAAAATATTTGCTTGAATCTTTAATTACATACTTACCATTTGTTGTTTCGTTTTCTGTAATATTAGTTAAGTTATAAATATTACCTTCACTTTCTCCAACAACAGTTTGTCCACGAACATTACCATATCCAGCAATATTAATATTCCCTCCAACTAATAGTGAAATATCATTCGTTTCTTCTGTACTTGCTCCATCTATTCCATTATTAATTGACATCCCTCTTTCACTGATAAAATCTCCTGCTACAGCCATAGATCCTTCAAAATCTATGCCTGATGTAACATTTTCTAAAACAAATCCATTCCAATAATTAGCTCCACCTAAAATATTTTTTTCTGTAGATTTTTCCCATTCGATTTTTTCACTTTCTTCAGGCATAACGATAGACTGTATATTTATTTCTTCAGATTCTTCAACTATTGGTTGTTCCATTTCTTCATTATCATTATCAATAGTATTAATTTCTTCCACTGCTTCTTTATTTTCTATAACATCAGCTTTTGCTATTAATACATTAGAGGCAGACAATGAAATTCCAATAGCAACGCTAGTTAAAATAATTCCTGCTCTTTTTATACTTAAATTTTCAATTTCATTTTTTTTCATAATTTTTTCCTTTCAGCATTATGATAGTTTAAAATAATTATCTTGTCAAATAATTTGTAAAAACAATTTGTAAATATCAAAAAATTCAAACTAATTAAATAATTTGAATTTTGCTTGACAAATTTAAATATTTTTTTGATTTAATAATATTTCATTTTTAGAATATTTTTTCTTTTCTTCCATTACATATTCAGTAATTTTTGTTTCAACTTCATCAAGACAAGCTTTACTCAAATTGCTAATATATACAACTTCTTTTATTGTATCTATCTCTATTCTCCCAAAAATTAATCCAGAATAGACATTTAAATCATTAAACATATCAGGGGTTATTGAATATAAGAAATATCCAAATACTACTCTTTTTGTGGCAACTAATATTCTTTTATTTGTAATAGCTACAACATGAGTTGATATAATATCATACCACTTATTATTCTTCTGCCCTGCAAAAGCATAATAAACTATTTCATCATCATTCAAATGTTTATCAATAACTTCACAGTGTTGTTTAATTCGCCAAGCAATAGTTC
>CAZRBE010000013.1:0-842 GCA_964598285.1 uncultured Mycoplasma sp. | reverse complement strand
TAGTAAATGTAGCTACATCACTATAACCACTTTGTACATCTACTACTTTTCCTTTATTAAAGACAAGAGTACTTGGAGTTCCCCATTCTGTACCAAAGAAATCAGCACTATTAGACAATAATGTATATTCTTCTTCTGTCAATGAATAGATATCAAAATAATAAATTACTACATTATTTTCTTCCATAACTTCATTAATAATAGGTTGAAACTTTTCACAATAACTACATCCTGTTCTTCCAATAACAATAATTGAATTTTCTTTTTGGATTAAATCTAAATAATCATTGATACCAATTTTAACAAATGTTCTTGCTAAAAGTCCTTTTTCTGTAAAATAACTTACAATATTTGTATCAGTAATTTCAGAATTATATTTATCGACTTCATCTTCAGTTACATAAATAATTGTCGTATCATTTTTCCCTAATATTTCATTTACTTGAGAATCAGTTAAATTTTCAGTATATATATAGTTGAATTTTATCCCGTTACTTTTTGCAAAATTTTCAACATCATTCCAAGCTGCCTTATTTTCTCTTGAACCTACATAGACAAATGCTTGATCTTCTTTTAATAAATTTGTATATTTTTCATAATTTATTTCTTTAAAATATTTATTTTCTCCCAACTTAGATAAATAAAAAATCCCAAAGATAATAACAATAATTACTAACAATATTTCTATTAAATTTTTATATTTTTTCATAAGATACCTCCACATAGTTATTATTGTATCATTTAAAATAAAACAAGTAAATATAATTTTATAAAAAGCGACTAAATTTATTGCTTGACATAATTGGTATGTTTGCTTTATAATTATATTTGCTTGTTGAGTT
>CAZRBE010000012.1:0-15128 GCA_964598285.1 uncultured Mycoplasma sp. | reverse complement strand
AATGATGTCTTTTGTAGAAGGAGCATATAATGTTTTAGTTTGTACAACTATTATAGAAACAGGAATTGATATTCCGAATGTTAATAGTTTAATTATTATTGATGCTGATAAATTTGGACTTGCTCAACTTTATCAAATAAGAGGAAGGGTTGGAAGAAGTGATCGTATTGCCTATGCTTATCTTATGTATAATAAAAATAAACAATTAAGTGAAGTTGCAATTAAAAGATTAAAAGTTATAAAAGAATTTACAGAATTAGGAAGTGGATTTCAAATTGCTGCGAGAGATTTATCTATAAGAGGAGCAGGAGATATTTTAGGAGCTCTCCAAGCTGGGTTTATTGATGATATCGGAATAGATTTATACATGAAATTATTAGAAAATGAAATATTAAAATTAAAAGGTGAAAAAGTTGTAGAAGATTTAGATAATGAAAATAATAATAATGAAAATGAAATAATTAATGTTAGTAATCATATTAAAGATAGCTACGTTTCTGATAAAGAATTAAAAATAGAAATTCATAAACTGATTAACACTATAAAAACAGAAAAAGATTTGATAAATGTAAAACAAGAATTAGAGGATCGTTTTGGTAAAATTGATAAAGATATGGAAATATATATGAATGAAGAATTATTTGAGAATTTACTAAAAAAGCAAGGAGTTTTTCAAGTAATAGATAATAATAATTATATAGAAATTATTTTTGATAAAAATAAAAGTGATGTTATTGATTATCAGAATTTATTTGTCAAATCGATAGATATATCAAATAATTTTAAATTTGAATATAAAAATGATAGATTACATATAAAAATATTGAAGAAAGATTTAATAGATCATCCTTTAGTTTATTTAAATAAATTATTACAAAAAATGTAGCTTGGTACTACATTTTTTTGTTATGCAAAAGTTTAATAAAATTTACCAAAAATTTCCATATTTTACCAGCAAAAAACAAGCTATAAAAATATTATAATAATATTGATGATAACTCGTATAAATCAGATAATTTTTGGGAAAATAACAATAGATGAAAGAGAGGAATGCAATGAAAACGACAGGTGTTATAAGAAGAATTGACGATTTAGGAAGAATAGTAATACCTAAAGAAATAAGAAAAAGTCTTCGTATAAAAGATGGAGAATCTTTAGAAATATATTTAGACAGTGATAATATAATTTTAAAAAAATATTCTGAATTAGCTAATTTAGGAGATTTTTATAAAAATTATGTTGATAGTGTCAACTCATATATAAAGGAGAATATGATTATTACTGATAGAAATAATATTGTTGCTGTAGCTGGTGAATTAAAAAAGAAATATTTAAATAAAATAATATCATTAGATATAGACAAAATTATTCAGCAAAGGAATATTATTTTTCAACAAGAATTCAGAGATTTACAACTTATACCTAATATTATAGAAAAAGCAAGTTATATAATTGCTCCCATTATAGTAAATGGGGATGCCATAGGAGCTGTTTTATTGTTATCAACTAAAAGAAAACTTGATGATTTTGATGAAAAAACAGTATCTATTGCTGCAAAGTTTTTAGGCAAATATATTGAAGAATAAGAAAGGTTATGATATAATTTTCTTGTTTGAGGAAGTATTTAAATAATATCCTAGGGGATATTTTTTTATAAAAAGAGGTTTTATAATGAGATGTTTAGAAAAAATAAGCTTTAATCAATTTAAAAAAGATATTTGTAATGATGAAAAATTATACAAAAATTATAATTTGCCAGTAAGAAGTACTGTTTCAAGTGCTGGTTATGATTTTTTTTCTTTAATTGATCTTATTTTAAAAAAAGATGAAACAAAAAAAATACCGACAGGAATAAAAGCAAATATGAATACAGGAGAAGTACTATTATTAATTGTAAGAAGTAGTATGGGTTTTAAATATAATGTGCGAATGTGTAATCAAGTTGGTGTTATTGATAAAGATTATTATAATAATATAGATAATGAAGGACATATTTGGCTTGCTTTAAAAAATGAGGGAGATAAAGATTATGAAATTAAAGTTGGAGATAAAATATGTCAAGGAATATTTATGAAATTTTTAACGATAGATAATGAACAAAAAATAAAAAATGAAAGAATTGGTGGTATTGGCAGTACCACAAATAAAGGATAAATAAATGAAAAAAGAGAAATATTATATAACAACTCCGATATATTATCCAAGTGCTAATTTTCATATTGGACATTGTTATACTACTATAATAGCAGATGCTATTGCGCGTTTTAAAAGATTAGAAGGTTATGATGTTTTTTTTCTAACAGGTACAGATGAACATGGTCAAAAAATAGAAAATAAGGCTAAGGAAAAAGGAATTACACCAAAAGAATATGTTGATGAAATTGTAGCAGATGCTAAAGATTTGTGGAAAAATTTAGATATTAGTTATGATAAATTTATTAGAACTACTGATGATTATCATGTAGAAGCAGTACAGAAAATATTTAATAAGTTATATGAAAAAGGAGATATTTATTTAGGAACTTATGAAGGATTATATTGTACTCCTTGTGAATCTTTTTGGACGGAGGCACAGTTAGTTTCTGGAAAATGTCCTGATTGTGGTAGAGAAGTTCACAAAATATCAGAAGAAAGCTATTTTTTTAAATTGTCTAATTATCAAGACAGAATATTAAAACTTTTTGAAGAACATCCAGAGTTTATTCAACCAGAATCCAGAAAAAACGAAATGATAAATAACTTTTTAAAACCTGGTCTCAGTGATTTGTGTGTTTCTAGAACAACTTTTAGTTGGGGCATTCCAGTTACTTTTGATAGTAAACATATCGTATATGTCTGGCTTGATGCATTAACTAACTATATAACGGCCTTAGGATATTTAAGCGATGATGATAGTTTATTTAAAAAATATTGGCCTGCAGATCTACATTTAGTTGGCAAAGAAATTATGAGATTTCATACTATAATTTGGCCCGCTATGCTCATGGCTTTAGAATTACCATTACCTAAACAGATTTTTGGCCATGGCTGGTTAAAAATTGATGGTGATAAAATATCAAAATCATTAGGGAATTATAAAAATCCACGAGAATATATAAAAGCTTATGGTGTGGATGCAGTAAGATATTTTGTACTAAGAGAAGTTCCGTTTGGAAATGATGGAAACTTTTCTGAAGATGCTTTGATATTGCGTACTAATGCAGATTTAGCTAATGTTTTAGGAAATCTTTTAAATAGAACTATCGCTATGACAGACAAATATTTTAATGGTGTAATAAGCAATACAAAAGAAAATGAAGATATAGATGAAGATTTAATAACTAAATCATTATCTTTGAAAGAAAAAGTGGAAAAAAATATAAATGAATTACATATAAGTGATGCATTAGATAATATTTTTGAAGTATTAAAAAAATGCAACAAATATATTGATGATACTACTCCTTGGATTTTAGCAAGTGAAGAAAAATTTAATAGATTACAAACTGTATTATATAATGTATTAGAATCAATAAGAATATGTGCAGTTTTATTACAGGCTTTTATCCCAGAAACAGCAAATAAAATATTTAAACAATTAAATACAAGTAATATTGGTTATAATTCAATAGATACATTTAATGGAATAGAAAATAATCATAAACTTGGAGAAAAAGAAGTATTGTTTCAAAGAATAAATTAATTGTCAAAAACAGTGTAAAGATAAAAAAATCATTACTTTTTAATATTAAAATAAAAATATAGCATTTATAATAATATTGCAGTCAAATATAAGGGAGATATTTTGTAATGCTAACAAAAAGAAAAATAGAAGTATCAATATTTATTGTATTTTTCATATCTTTAGTAATTCCACTAATTCGTAATATAATAAATATAACAGATGTAATTTATTTTATTTTGTTGTTGGTAGTATGCTTTAAATTTTAGAAACCTTTTAAAAGTGTTTCTTTTTTTGTATAATAAAAAAGAGGTGGTAAAAATATGTTGATAGATACACATTTACATTTATCAAATGAAGATTATAATATAAAAGAAGTATTACAAAAAGCTAAATCTAATAATGTTGGGTTATTTATTACAGGCGGAACAAATAAAGACAATAATTTAAAAGATATTGATTTATCCAAAAAATATAAAGAAATTTATATTACTTTAGGATATCATCCAGAATATGTTAATGAAATAAAAAATGAAGATTATAAATTATTAGAAAAACAAATTAAAGAAAACGAGGAAAAAGTTATCGCTATTGGAGAAATTGGTTTAGACTATCATTATGATAATAAAAATAAAGATAAGCAAAAAGAAATGTTTATAAGACAAATAAATATAGCAAAAAAATATAATTTGCCAGTAGTAGTCCATTCAAGAGAAGCTACAGAAGACACTTTTAATATACTTAAAAAAAGCGATATTAAGGGAGTTATTCATTGTTTTTCTGGCAGTTTAGAAATGGCAAAAAAATATATAAGTATAGGATTTATGTTAGGTATTGGGGGAGTTATTACTTTTTCTAATAGTAATTTAAAAGAAACTGTCAAGCAGATTGACATAAAAAATATTTTATTAGAAACAGATAGCCCTTATCTTTCTCCAATAAGAGGTGTAAAAAATGAACCAAGTAATATTAAATTAATTGCAGAATTTATTTGTGATATAAAGCAAATTAACATGGAAGCATTAGAAATGATCATGGAAGAAAATATAAAAAAAATGTTTAAAATTAATATTTAAAAATAAAAAAAGTTATTGCATTTAATTTTTAAATATAGTATGATTATTATTATAAAGGAGGTCAGAAATTAATGATGGAAGAAAATGATTCAAGAAAGGTATTTTTATCAGTTTTAGGCGTTGCTATTCTTATTGTTGCAGTTGTTGGTATAACTTTTGCCGCATATACTTTTACTACAACTTCAACAGGAACAAATACAATTACTACTGGTACAATTACAATGAGTTATGCAGAACCTGAAGCAGGAATCACTCTTACTAATGCATTGCCATTATCAGATGCAGCAGGAGCAGCTTTAAGCGGAACTGGGAATGTATTTACATTTACAGTTACTGCTAACGCTACTGGAAGTGTTACTGTTCCATATGAAATTAACATTCAAAAACTTGCACTCGATGCAGGAAAAACTGCACTTGAAGATACTGAAGTTAAAATTCTATTAACTAAGGGAGCAGCTGGAGCTGAAGATATTGTAGCAGCAACACAAAAAATGTCTGCATTACTAGCAACAACTGCGTCAAGTTTGCGTGCTAATACTTATACTATTCATAATGAAAGTGTAGTATTTGTTGATGGAGCAAATGCTGCTGGAAATGCAACTACTACATATAATTTAAGAATTTGGGTTGCTGATGATGCTGATGCAAGTACTTTTGTTGGAACAGAACAATATAAAATAAAAGTTCATGTTGATTCACGTGTTAATCCAATTAGTTAATTGATAATGACTAAAATAAAACTAAAAAATATAAAAGAAGGAGGAAAAAATGAACAATAAAAAAACATTAATACTTTCAATAGTTGGAGTATTGGTTTTAATAATAGTTGTAGTAGGCATTTCATATGCAATGTATAGATTTACCGGAACAGGCGCTAGAGAAAATGTAATTACTACTGGTACTTTGAGTGTTAATTATGGAAGTGAAACATCAACTGTTAATTTAACTAATGAATATCCAATGACTGATGCCCAAGGTTTAGCTCAAACTGCTGGCACAGGAGAAAGTACAAAGCTTAATTTTACAGTTTCAGCAGTGATGACTGGATCTACTACAATTAATTATGAAATAGGTTTAGATAAACAAACATCTACTTTAGCGGATTCTTCTGTAAAACTTAATTTGAAAAAAGTTTTTGGTGGTGAAACTACTTATCCAAAAGGAACTTCTACAACTGGTGTTTTAGTTTCTAGTTTTGCTACAACTAAAGGAGTTTTACCAAATACTACAACTCCAACTATTGCAGGTTATTATCTAGACAATGGTACATTAACTTCTACTAATGCAAGTGCTGTATATGAGTTAAAAGTTTGGTTAGATGAAAATTATAATTTGCCTACTACTGGAACTGGTACATGTGCTGGTGGAACGCAACCAACTACTGAAGCAGATTGTAATAGTAAACAAGGAGTATGGAATGGTACAGCTTGTACTTATTATAATACTAGTGCTACTACTTGCGAAGCAATTGGTGGTACTTGGACAGATACAACAACTGGAACACATTCTAATGCAACAACAGCTCAAAATTTTGTATTTAAAATAAAAGTATATGCACAACAATAACACAAATCAAACATTACTATGTTTATAGTAGTGTTTTTTTATTTTCTTCTTTTTTTTTTTACTAATATGTGTTACTATATTATTAGATAAATAATAGGAGTGTCTTATGGAAAGAGAGTTCGATCAGAAAGAAAGAAAGATTGCAGACAAAGTTGCTGAAGAAATACTAATAAGAGAAAAAAAACAAAGATTATTTGTTTGGCTATTTCTATTGATATTTGTTTTGTTGCTATCATTTTTTTCTTCACTTGTATTTACTAAAATTGCTTATCATGGTCAAAATATTGGTGATGGAATTGACTCATCTCAAACTTATACTCAATCTGGTTTTGTTCTTTTTTCTTATGAAGAAGGGACAAATTCTATAAATATTGAAGGAGCATTACCAGTTGCTGATGCTGTTGGAAAAGCAATGAGCAATAGTAATGAATATTTTAAATTTGGAGTATTAATCAAAATTAATTCTGAAAAACAGACAAAGATAACTTATGAAATATCTTTAACACCTAAAAATCAAACATTAGATAGTAAATATATTAGAGTATATTTGTTGGATGGAACCGAAGAAGTACTTGTAAATGGAAACTCTGTTAATAATTTTAGCACTTTACATGATAGTACAATTAGAGATAATTCTAAAATATTATATAAAAATTCTACATCTGAAGAAATATATAAATCCTATACGTTTAAGATGTGGGTTTCAGAAGACTATGAATTAAAGGAAAATGCAGAAAGTTTTAGTTGTTATGTGAATGTTGATGCATATTAATATTTGAAAGGAATAAAATTATGGGGCATATTTTTAAAAAAATCGCTAAAATAATATCAAATATTATTTTTTATATTTTACTCGCGATAATAATATTATTGGTTATTTATATAGTTATTGTTAACGTATACAAAAAACAAGATAAATTAGGAGAAATTCCAATAAACTTTTATACTATTTTAACCCAAAGTATGTATCCTAAAATAAAAGCTGGAGATATTATTATTACCTATAAGAATTCAGATGATCTATATAAAGTTAATGATGTTATAACTTTTATATCCCAAAGCGCTGCATCTGAAGGAATTACTATAACTCATAGAATAGTAAAGATAAAAAGTATTGATAATGAAATATATTATATAACTAAAGGTGATAGTAACAATGCTGATGATCAAACTCCTGTTTCAAGTAATAATGTTGTAGGCAAAGTAATAATAAAAATTCCTAAAGCAGGCTTTATACAACAGTTTTTAATTGGACAATTTGGTTGGCTAGTTGCTATTGTCTTACCTTGTTTAGGAATAATTATTTATGATTTAATTAAAATATTCAAGAAAATTATTAAGATTAAAAATAAGAATAAAGTCTTGACTTCTTCTACTGCTACTAATTCAAAAACAGATTTAAAAAATATAGAAAATAATAAATATGTTTCCAATAATTTAGAAAAACAAATGGATGATTTATATGAATCTATTGGAATAGATACTCCAGAAGAAAAGGTAGAAGTTTTAAATGCTTCTATTCCTAAAGAAACTAAAAAGGAGGAAGAAGATGACACAGAAATCTTATAATAAAAAAAGTGTCTTTAATTTAAATGATAAATTTGAAGAAGAAGTTCCCGCTAATGAATTAGAAGATAGAAAAGATCCAGAAATTGTATATAAAAAAAGTGTTGATATATTTATTTTAATTGTTTTCTTTTTAATGTTGGGATTGCTTTTATGGTCAATATATTATGCTTATAATGGAGTGAGAAAAAATATTAATCTGATTGAAAAAAGCGGAGATTTAGCTGTTATTCATTCAAAAATTGATTATGGTTTAACTATTGTTTCATTTTCAGATTATACAAGTTTAGAAAATGCTAGTGAATATAGTTTTTATATTGAAAGTGACAATACGGAAAAATTAAGTTATAAAATAAAAATAAAAAAACAAAAGTTTACAAACACAATAGATATGAATGAAGTTAATTATGTTTTATATAGAAATAATTTAAAAGTGGCCAGTGGATCACTTAGCGATTTAAAAAATGATGTTTTAACAGAAGAATCAATTTCGGCAAATTCTAAAAATCAATATTTATTAAAGTTGTGGAGTATAAAAGGTATTAATAAAGGTTATAAATATAAAATAGAGGTGAATAGTTTATGAATTCAGATATAAAAAAAATGTTGGGAGAGTTTTGTGACTTATTTGGCAATTGTTTATGTATTATTTCTTTAATGTTATCATCTTATCTTATTTTAATTAATGTTTATCATCAACAAGAAATATCGGCAAAATACTATGTTAATATAAATACAAATAGCAATTATACTAAATTCAAATCAAAAATAACTGACTTAGAAAAATTACAAAAAAAATCTTCATCTTCTACTAAATATAATATTAATGAGAAACTATCTTTAAATATATATCAAGCACAATTACAACTTTGTGTATCAAAGATAAAAGAAAGTAAATATTATAATATTGATAAAAATGAAATTTCTGAAAAAGATATATATGATTATAATGATGAATTAGCATCAATTTTAATAAATGCTTGTTTATTTAGTCCTGATTATGAATTAACCCAATCACTATCAAATTATACACCATCTTTTAATTATTCTTTAACAGGAGATATTTTATCTATAAAATCAGAATTAACTTATTATACAGAATATATTAGAGATAGTTTACTTGATAATAGTAGTTATTATTATACTACTACAGTAACAAGAACTTCTATATACAATGAAATAGAAAAATATTTTGATTTAAATTATAATAATTATAATAATTTATTATATAATTTAGAAAAAATGACAAATTGGTATGTATCTGTATTGGAGGCATCAAAATGACAAAAATATTATCAAAAATGTTTAGTATTTTAAAAATATTACTATTGCTTGGAGCCTTTTCTTTAATATTTATTGGTATTTTATTTACTTATAAGAGATTAAATAAAACTGTAATTGATGCAATACCAATATTTCTTCCTTTTGTTTTAATTTTTATTCTTTTAATTGTAAATATTATTATAAGAAAAGCTAAAATTAATGAAATTTTAATATTTAATTTTACATCTTGTATTATGTTTGCTGCAATAATATATATTGGTTATAGAGCTAAATTTGATACAAATATGCTATTATATTATAAATATCAAATTAATTATAATCCTAGTTATTTGTCAGATAATATATCTTCAATTAAAGTAATGCTGTATGCTTTAGTTGCTGCTAATGTATTTTATCTTTTAAAATCATTATTTGTAGAGAAAAAAGTTGCTTTAAATTCAAATGTTGATTTAAAAAATCAAGAAGAAAAAATATTAGATCAGTTTGTTCCAAACCAAATTGATAACACAGATATTATAAAAAATAATACTAAAGTAGAAGAATTATAGTTATGTAATTCTTTTTACATGTTATAATGTTTAGGGAGTAATTTATGGAATTTAAATTTAAAAAAAAATATGGTCAGAATTTTTTAATTCAAAAGAATATAATAAAAAAAATTATTTCTATATCAGAAAATAAGTCACCATCTTTAGTAATTGAAATAGGATGTGGAGATGGAAGAATGACAGAAGAATTATGCAATCAATATGATAATGTTTTAGGATATGAAATAGATAATGAGTTAAAACCATTTTTAGATAAAACATTAAAAAATCATTCTAATTATACTATTATTTATGATGATTTTTTAAATAGGAATTTAGAAGAAGATATAAAAAAATATGAATATAATAATCTTTATATAATTGCTAATTTGCCATATTATATAACAACTTCTATTATAGAAAAGATAATAGAGAGTGATTTAGATATTTTTAAAATGGTTTTTATGATTCAAAGAGAAGTTGGGGAAAAATTTTGTGCCAAACCTAATACTAAAGAATATAATTCATTAGCAGTATTTTTAAATTATTATTTTGATATAAAAAAAGAAATTACTGTTAATAAAGAAAATTTTTTTCCTAAACCTAATGTTGATAGTATAGTAATATCTTTTACAAAAAAAGACAATATATTATTTTTAAAAAATAAATATTTATTTTTTAAATTAGTAAGAGATAGTTTTAAATATAAAAGAAAAACTTTAAAAAATAATTTACAGCAAAAATATGATTGGAATATAATAACTAAAGTGTTGAAAAAATATAATTTAAATTTGTCTATTAGGGCAGAACAATTAGATTTAATAATATTTACTGAAATAGCTAATAATTTATAAATAAAAAGCATATAATTTTTTGGAGATGATTATATGCTTTTTAATGTTGGGGATTTAGTAACTAGAAGCTCACATAATAATGATATTATTTTTAAAATAATGGAAATTAAAGATAATATTGTTATATTAAAAGGAGTTAATATCCGTTTAATTGCGGATAGTAATATTTCTGATTTAAATCATTATGAAGAATCAGAAGCTTTTGTAACAAAAGATGATAGAACATTACTAGAAAAAATGGAAAGTTTTAAAGAATTAAATAGAGATGAATATTTTTATTTACCAGGAAAAATTCTTCATATAGATGCTGATAAAGAATATTTAGATAGATGTATGAATTTTTATAAAAATATGAATGTTTTATCTTTCGGTATTGTGGAAAAAGAGAACAATATTTCTAATATTATAGAAGAATATTTAAAAAATATAAATCCTGATATACTAGTTATAACAGGACATGATGCTTACTATAATAATGACTCTGATTATAATAATAATTCTAATTATAAAAATAGTTTAAATTTTATTAATGCTGTAAAAATTGCTAGAAAATATGAAAAAGACCATGAAAAACTTATAATAATTGCTGGTGCTTGTCAATCAAATTATGAAGAATTAATAAAAGCTGGATCTAATTTTGCTAGTTGTCCAAAAAGAATAAATATTCATGCTTTAGATCCCGCTATTATCGCTACTAGTGTTAGCTTATCTAATAAAGGCAAAGCAATTGATTTATTAAAAATATTAGAAAAAACAAAATATGGAGCGGATGGTGTAGGAGGAATTATTACTAATGGTACTATGTATATAGGGTATCCAAGATGAATATAAATAAAATAAAACAATTAATTGAATATAATTTAGGTAAAGAAGTAATGTTTAGAATTAATGGAAATAGAAATCAAGTTGACGAATTTAGAGGTAAAATAATAAATGCTTATAAAGCTATTTTTTTAGTAAAAGTAGAAAATGATCCTGTAATAAAGTCCTTTACTTATACAGATGTTTTAATTGGTAATTTAGAAATAAATGTATAATTTTACAAATTTTATTGACTTTTGTGCAACTTTTACTTAAAATTATAGATAAGAAGCAGTTTGCTTTAAAAAGGAGGACCATAAATGAAAATTACATCAGTAAATGTGCGAAAAATTGAAAAAGAAGGATCTCGTATGAAGGGAATTGCATCAATATTAATTGATGATTGTTTTGCAGTTCATGATATTCGTATCATTGAAGGAGACAATGGTTTATTCATTGCTATGCCAAGTAGAAAAACAGCAACAGGTGGATATCGCGATATAGCTCATCCAATTAATCCTGAAACTCGTACCGTATTTGAAGAAGCTATCTTAGAAGCATATAAAACTGCTGAATAATATAGTTAATAAATCCCTTTGGGGATTTTTTTATTGAAATATTTTTTGTTCTTATTTTTATTTTTATTCATATACTTTTGTAGGAGGATTTTATGGATAAAAATATTGAAAATATTAGTCAGAATCATGGTATTAGTATTAATGAAAGAAAAAGTATGTATATTACAGGTGTAATAAAAATTGATAATTTTGATGAAGAAGAATTTTTAATTGAAACAACAATGGGTTATTTAGTTATAAAAGGACAAAATTTAGAAATTATTAAATTAGATACTAAAGATGGTATTATATCTATAAAAGGATCTTTTATTAGTTTAAGTTATATTGAAGAATTAAAAAAAATGAACAAAGAAAATAGCTTTTTAAATAAGTTATTTAAATGAACTTAGATATTCAATTAATTTCTTTTTTATTTTATTTTTCTTTTGGACTTTTTTATTCTTTAATATTTAATGTTTTTTATAGATATTTATTTTATCAAAAAAAATTTTTTCTTTTAATTAATAATTTAATATTTACTATAATTATGTTTTTTCTATTTATTATATCAAATACATTAATAAATGAAGGAAATATTCATATTTATTTTTTTATACTATTTTTATTGGGATGTTATTTAGGAAATAAAATATTTATCAAGTTTAGATGTAAAGTTTAATTATCTTTTGTCGAAACAATTGAATTAATTTTTTTAATTTATTATAATTAAGGTGGATTGGTGGCGAAAAATATGACAAAAATAAAACCTAAGAAATTTACAAAAAGATTATTAGTTTTTGGTTTGTTATGTTTTGTTGTAAATGCTGCTATTATTTATTCTTTATTTGTAACTTGGAGACAAATATATGACAAAAAGGAAGAAAAAGAAAATTTAAGTGAAAATTTGGTAACTTTAAAATCAAAAGAGGAAGAATTAAAAGTTGAAATTAATAAATTACAAGATTCTTCTTATATTGCAAGATATGCTAGAGAAAAATTATTTTATTCAGAAAAAAATGAGTATATTATTAAAATTAAGTAATAACTTTTTGTTATTATTTTTTTGATTTATTGGTTGATTTTATTTTTATTTTATTTTAATATATATAAAAACGAGGAAATGATTATGAAAGAAGTATATGAATATTTAGAAAAATTATTGAAAAAGGATGATGTTGTAGTTTTAGGTTGTTCTGGAGGACCTGATTCTATGGCACTTTTAGAAATGCTATTAAGAATAAAACAAGAAAAAAAATTTTTACTCGTTTGTGCTCATGTTAATCATAATGTTAGGAAGGTTTCTTTTAAAGAAAAAGAATTTTTGGAAGATTATTGTAATAAAAAAAATATTGTCTTTGAATATATGTTGATTAAAGAATATAGTGATGATAATTTTCACAATGAAGCAAGAACTATTAGGTATAATTTTTTTAATAAGTTGATTGAAAAATATAATGGCAATTATTTAATGACTGCTCATCATGGTGATGATTTAATTGAGACAATTTTAATGAGAATTGTAAGAGGATCAACATTAAATGGTTACGCAGGTTTTAATAAAGAAGTTACTTATGATAGCTATAAATTGGTAAGACCATTTATTACAGTTACTAAAAGTGAAATAATGGATTATGATAAGAAAAATAAGATACCATTTGTAATAGATAAATCTAATTTTAAGGATAAATATACAAGAAATAGATATCGTAAATATGTATTGCCATTCCTAAAAAAAGAAGATAAAAATGTCAATAAAAAGTTTTTAAAGTTTAGCAATACTCTTATGATGTATGATAATTATATTGAAGAAGAACTTCATAATATTTACAAAAATGTTTACATAAATAAACTATTAGATATAACGGCTTTTAAAAAATTAAATGTTGTTATTCAAAATAAAATAATTTATCAGATATTAAAAGATTATTATCAAGATGATTTAATATTAATTTCTGATATACATGTTAATTTAATAAAAAGTTTAATTAATTCTACAAAAGCTAATGCATATATATATTTGCCCAATAATATTAAAGTTATTAAAATGTATAACAAGTTAAGTTTTGAAATTATTACTGAACAAATAGATAATTATGAAATTGAATTAAGCAATTATGCTCAGTTACCTAATGGAAAAGTTATTGAAAAAATATTAGAATCAGATAGTAATTCGAATTTTTATTGTAGATTGAATGAAAAAGATTTATGCTTGCCTTTATCTGTTAGAACTAGAAAAAGTGGAGATAAAATGATTGTAAAAGGAATGAAAAGTGCTAAAAAAGTAAAAGATATTTTTATTAATAGTAAAATTCCTATGAATGATAGAGATTTATGGCCAATTGTAATTGATTCTAAAGATAATATAGTTTGGATACCTGGATTAAAAAAGTCTAATTTTGATGTGGAAAAAAATAAAAAATGTGATATACTATTAAAGTACTATTAAGAAGGAGGTTTTTATGAACAAGAAAACTAGTAAAAAAGGATATTTTTCATATGGTTTATTATTGCTATTTTTAATTGCTATTTATTTTTTATTTAGTATTTTAAATGTAGAAGAACATAAATTTACATATGATGAATTTGTTAAATATTTAAATGATGGAGAAATTGTTAATTTAAAAGTTACTCCAAAAGGTAGTTCATCTGTTTATGAATTAGAAGGAAAATTAAAAGATTATAAAGAAAATGAAACATTTAATCTGACAGTTCCCTTAACTGATTCAGTTATTTCTGGTATTTTGGCGAAAGTTGAAGATCAGGATTTTAAAATTGAAGTAGAAAAAGATCCACAGACAAATACTATAATTACATTAATTGCTAATGTTGTTCCAATTTTACTTATTTGTGGAGTGGCATTTTATTTTATAAGCAAACAACTTGGGGGAAATGGCAAGTCATTTGAATTTGGAAAAAGTAAAGCTAGGCTTACTACTGATAAAGATAAAGTTACGTTTGATAATGTTGCGGGTTTAGTTGAAGAAAAAGAAGAAGTAAAAGAACTTATTGATTTTTTGAAAAATCCTAAAAAGTTTCAAAAACTTGGGGCTAGAATTCCTAAGGGAGTATTATTAGTTGGGCCTCCAGGAACAGGTAAAACTTTACTTGCTAAAGCTGTGGCTGGCGAAGCAAATGTTCCATTTTATTTCATAAGTGGATCTGACTTTGTTGAACTTTTCGTAGGTGTTGGGGCAAGTCGTGTTAGAGATATGTTTAAACAAGCTAAACAAACAGCT
>CAZRBE010000011.1:16232-16491 GCA_964598285.1 uncultured Mycoplasma sp. | reverse complement strand
GTTTATTCGCTGGATGTGAAGAAGCTCCAGGTGAAGAAATTTTATTTAATGGACGCCGTTACAAAACTTACGTTGGAATGGGATCTTTAGCTGCAATGAAACGTGGTTCAAGTGATCGTTACTTCCAAGGAAAACAACAAGAAGCTAAAAAATTAGTTCCTGAAGGAATTGAAGCCCGCGTCCCTTACAAAGGAAAATTAGAAGATGTAATCTATCAATTATGTGGCGGTTTACGTGCCGGAATGGGTTACTGTGGAAC
>CAZRBE010000011.1:7603-16222 GCA_964598285.1 uncultured Mycoplasma sp. | reverse complement strand
TCCACATGATGTTGAAATCACTCAAGAAGCTCCAAACTACCAAAAATAATAAAAAAGTGTAACTTCGGTTACACTTTTTTATTTGAGTTTAAATTTAATTTACCTAAATTTTATCATAAAATTTGATGAAATTTGATAACGAATAGGTGACTTCAAAACCATCAATTATATTTCGCCATGTATGTATAAATTACTTAATAGTATCCTTCATACGAATCAATAATAGCATCAGTAATTTTGACACTTGCATTGCCATCACCATAAGGATTTGATGATTTACTCATTTTTTCATACTCTTCCTTATTTGTTAGTAATTTTTTAATTTCTTCATAAATTGTATTTTCATTAGTACCAACCAATTTTAAAGTACCAGCTTCTATTCCTTCTGGCCTTTCAGTTGTATTTCTAAGAACAAGTACTGGTTTTCCCAAACTTGGCGCTTCCTCCTGAATTCCTCCACTGTCTGTTAAAATAAGATAGGAGTGATTAATGAAATTATGAAAATCAAAAACTTCCAATGGTTCAATTAGTTTAAATTTATTATCTTCTTTAAACACTTCATTAGCTATTTTTCTAATTTCTGGATTCAAATGAATTGGGTAGACAACTTTAACATTATCTATTTCATCAATAGCTCTTTTTATACCATTAAAAATATTTTTCATTGGAATACCAATATTTTCACGACGATGCGCAGTTAACATTATTAATTTATCTGTCCCAACCCAAGATAATATATCATTGCTATAATTATCTGTTACTGTATATTTTAACGCATCAATAGCAGTGTTTCCTGTAACATATATGTTATTTATATTTATATTTTCATTTAAAAGATGCTGTTTGCTATTTTCAGTTGGGGCAAAATAAAAATCAGCCATACAATCAATCATTTTGCGATTCATTTCTTCAGGATATGGACTATATTTATCATATGTTCTAAGCCCGGCTTCTACATGCCCTATAGGTATTTTATTATAAAAAGCAGCTAATGCACCCACATATGCAGTAGTTGTATCACCATGAACTAAAATAATATCTGGCTGAACATTTTTTATAATTCTATCAATTCCTTCTAATGATCTAATTGTAATATCTTTAAGAGATTGTCCTTGTTGCATAATATTCAAATCAAAATCAGGGGTTATTGAAAACAAAGATAATACTTGATCCAACATTTGACGATGTTGAGCGGTTACACATATTATACTTTCTATTTCTTTTCTTTTTTCAAATTCTTTTATTAATGGTGCCATTTTAATAGCTTCTGGTCTTGTCCCAAAAATACTCATTATTTTAATCTTTTCCATATTTTTTACTTCCTAATTACTTCTATTTCTTTTTTAATTACTACATTTGGAGAACACATTACCATCATACTTTTATTTGCATTTATAGATTTTTTTTCAAATATTGAGGAATTAAATATTAATTCTTCAATGGATTTAACCATTTCTGCTACATTGCTACATAAATATCCATTTTTTTCATTTACATATTCAGGAATTGCAGTATTCAATGAAGCAATCGGAACAAGTCCTGACATCATTGATTCACACATGCTAACTCCTTGAGCATCTTGTCTAGTCGGAATTAGCATAATCCCATTGTTTTCGTAAACTTGATTAATTTCTTTAGAATTTAAAAAATAATTATATAAATGAACATTTTCATATTTTTTCAATGGCTTTGTCAACTTATTAAACAAATGGCCTTCTCCATATAATGAGATATTTAATTTATTAAAATATTTTTTATGAGATAATTTTTTTATAACTTTTACTGTTATATCATTTGCATATTTTCTACTGTTATATGACCTTATATTTACAATATTAAAACGTAAATCATTGTTTTTTTTATCATAAATAAAAATCTTATTATCTATAACGTTAGGAATAATATAGTACTTTTTAATTAATCCATTAGAATGAGAATCCTTTTCTAAAACTTTTTTCATCCACATAGACACAAAAATAAATGTTATATTATATTCTTTACAATATTCAGTTATTACTTTATGCATAAAATTTAATTGCTTTTTATTTCTTATTATATATCTATAAAATTTTCTAAATCCTTCAATATTAAAAGAAAGGTTAAATAATCTACGGTACCATCCTAAAGCTTCATATCCATGAACCCATATTAATATAGGCGTTTTTTTATCAATAGAATCAAAAATTGTTTGAGTAAATTCTTCAAAAGCAAAATGTATGATAATCTTATCATAATTATTGGTTTTTATTATATTCTTTAATATTTGTTGATTTCCAATCATAACATTAACATCTTCATATTTATAATTTGTTAATTGATTTACATCTGCCTTAAAATAAAAAACTTCAACATTTATATTATTTTTTATATAATTTTTAACTCTAGTATGGATAAACATATTATTATAAACATTATCAGTAGTTGGATATCCCTGTGATACAATTAAATATTTTTTCATAAATTTCTCCTTCAAAATTACAATTCTTTAATTGACATTTGTAGTTTATTAATAAAATTATCAGAATTTGATATAAATTTTTTATAAGTTTTAGAATTGCAATCTTTATATATTTGTAAAAAATCTTTTTCATCTTCAACAAATTCACAATAACCTTCATTTTTTAGTATTTTCATTTCTAAGCCATGATCATCAGCTGCCTCTTTATATTTGCCCAGTCTTGGAAAGATAATTACTTTTTTATTTGCTAAAAGTGCTCTTAAAATTCCACCTGTGCCACTAACAACAACTATACTAGCTTCAGACAAATATTTATTCATTTTTAAATAAGGGATAGTTGTAAAAAAATTAATATTTTTTCGTTTTTTTTCCTCTATAGTTGGTATATATGGGGATTGAATAATTATTTTTTCTTTTATATTAGCATTAAGTATTGTTTTAATAATTCGATCACATTGAATTGGTTGTGTACCCATAGTAATTAATAACATATAAATGCTCCTTAAAGTAGCTTAATAAATACTTCCAAAATATTTTGCCTTTGGATATAGTTTTAATAATTCTTTCCATTGGACTATAAACAAATTAGCAATAGGATAAATTAATTTTCCAGTCAAAGATTTAGTATTTGTTCTAGCAAATGATTCAATATAAATAATCTTTTTACCAAATAATTTACCTAAATAACAAATAGGCAAAGCAGTCCCTGCACCTGTTGTAATAATGTATCTAGGATTAAAAGATATTAAATAATACAATGATTTAATACAATTTAAAGCAAATAAAAAAGGAAAAGAAAGTAGCTTTTTTCTTGAAGAATATGGAACAAATCTCATATTATATTCATTTTTTAATGTTTCTGTTATTTTATTTTTTTCAGTAACTAATAAATAATTATTTGGTTGAAATATTTTTTTTAATTGTAAAATTTGGGTCAAATGTCCACCACTACTTGAAATAAATAACATTTTTTGGTTTTTTTTCATTTATACCTCTTTTGTCTTCTAGTATCATATCTAGATAAAATAATTTAACGGCTCCCCAAAAAATAAATCTTAAATCTTTAAATTTATGATATTGGCGATATAAAAAAGTATAATAATTATAATTCATTCGTCTTTTTTCAGATTTTGATAAAATATACATATACTTTTTCTTATATTTTCTAGATTGCTTTTTGCCTTGTATTGCTTTTAAACTACCTGTTATTTTATTTTCAGATTCAACAATATGAGCAATAGAACCAATAAATGGAAAATATCCAACTTTATATTTTTCACCAATTGTTTTTAAAAGCATTACATAGTCTTGCGAAGAATAAAGGTTTTCCCATCCGCCTAACTTTTGTAAAACGCTTGATTTATACATATATGTAATGCCACCAGAAAATCCAGAAAGCAATTGCCTTTTTAATAAATTATTATATGTCATTGGAAAATCAACAACATATTTTCTTTTAATTCTTTCATTAGTAATATCATTATAAAATTCTATATCGCAAAAAATCATTTCATAATTATATTTTGTAATAAAATCTATTTCTTCTTCAATATTATTATTATAGTATTCATCGTCATCATCTAAAAAAGTAATATATTCCCCTTTAGAAATTTCAATACCTCTGTTTCTTGCTAAACATGCGCCACTGTTTTTTTCCATTGCAATATATTTGACTTTTAATTCATGCTCATAACTTGTTTTTATAAGTTTTTCCGTTTCTTTTTGATTAAAACTATCTAAGCCATTGTCATCAATTACTAGTATTTCAATCTTTTGATAGGTTTGTTTTAAGCACGAATCAATAGCCCTTTTCAAATATTTAGACCTACTATATGTTGGAATAATAATACTTACTAAAGGTTGATTATTCATCACTATCACCATTTATAATAATTCTATTTTTTCTCTATTTTTAATATCTTTCATAGCATTTCTACTATCAAAAATTAATTTAGCATTATCATTATACATTTCATAGTCAACACATTTATGACCTGTAGTAATTACAATTAAATCAAAATCTTTTATTTCTTCTTTGGTAATCTGAGTAACACATTTATGAATTTGTCCTTTAAATTTATATTCACTAATATAGGGATCATAAGCAGTAATATTAGCACCTAATTTTTCAAATTCTTCAACAACACGTAGAGAAGGACTTTCTCTATAATCATCAATATCAGCTTTGTAGGCAATACCTGATATCAAAACTTTAGATCCTTTTATTGATTTTTTTACTTTATTTAACATCAAACTACAACGTTCTACAATATATTCTGGCATAGCAGTATTAATTTCTCCAGAAGTTTCAATTAGTTTAGTATGATAATTAAATTCTCTAGCCTTCCAAGTTAAATAAAATGGATCAAGGGGAATACAATGACCTCCTAGCCCTGGACCTGGATAGAATGCTTGAAATCCATATGGTTTTGTCTTAGCAGCATCTATTACTTCCCAAACATTAATACCCATTCTATTGCAGATAATAGCCATTTCATTAACTAATCCAATATTTATATTACGATAAGTATTTTCTAATATTTTTTCCATTTCAGCAACTTCTGGACAAGAAACAGTTTTAACCTCACTATCTAAAACATGCTTATATACTTCTGCAATACAAATATTAGCATCTTCTCCTATTGATCCAACAATTTTTGGAGTATTTTTAGTTTTATAAAATTCATTTCCAGGATCAACTCTTTCAGGAGAAAATCCCAAATAGAAATCTCTCCCACAAACAAGATCTGAACCATTTTCTAAAATAGGTTTAACTAATTCACTAGTAGTTCCTGGATAAGTAGTTGATTCTAGTACTACCATTGTATTCTTTTTTAAATATTTGCCAACTGAAGTACATGAATTAGTAATATAACTAACATCAGGTTGTTGATATTCATCAAGTGGTGTGGGAACAGCTATAGCAATAAAATCAGCTTTCTTTAATTCTGAAAAATCAGTTGTAGCTACTAATCTTTTTTCTTTAGTAAGCTGTTTTAAAACATTATTATCAACATCTCCAATATAGTTTTCTCCTTTGTTTACTTTATTAACTTTTTCCTGTTGCAAATCACAACCAATAGTATCATATCCAGCTTCAGCACATTCAACTGCAAGTGGCAATCCAACATAACCTAAACCAACAATTCCAATTTTTAAACTCTTATTTCTTATTTTTTCTAATAATTCTTCTTTCATTTTACTTCTAACCTTTCCTATTAAATATTTATTTTTTTATTACAAACTGAACAAAACATATCTTTATCCAATTTATTGCCACATTCACAAACATATCCTATTATTTTGGCAGGATTTCCTACCACTACTGCATAATCAGGAACATCTTTAGTAACAACAGACCCAGCTCCTATTAATGCATATTTACCGATATTATGGCCACAAATTATTGTTGCATTAGCGCCAATACTAGCGCCTTTTTTTATTATAGTTTTTTTATATTCATCTTTTCTTATTATAAAACTTCTTGGATTTATAACATTGGTAAAAACACATGATGGCCCTAAAAAAACATCATCTTCTACAATAACACCTGTATATACTGAAACATTATTTTGTATTTTCACATTATTACCTACTATAACCCCTGGAGATATAACAACATTTTGTCCAATATTACAATTATTTCCTATTTTACTATCATTCATAATATGAGAAAAATGCCATATTTTTGTTTCATTGCCAATGATAACATTATCATCAACATAACTTGATTCATGAACAAAATAATTTTTACTTTTCATTTAACATCTCCCATTCAACAATTTTATCAGCAACATATTTTTTTTCTTCTATAGTCATAAGTGGATACATAGGAATAGCAAAAGTTCTGTCTGATAAATATTCTGCTACTGGACAATCACCTTTTTTATATCCATATTTTAATAATGCTTTTTGCAAATGCATTGGCACTTGATAATAGATACCTGTTGCTATATTTTGTTCTTTTAAATAATTTATTAATTCTGTCCTTTTATTTGATTGTAAAATATATAAATGATAAATATGTCTGAAACCTTTAGTGACTTTTGGAACTATCAATTTAGTATCTTTAAATCTTTCATTATAATATTTAGCTGTTTGAATTCGATCATCATTATAGTTATCTAGAAATTTTAATCTTTTTCTTAAAATAACAGCTTGCATTTCATCTAATCTAGAATTATATCCAATCAAAAAATTATAATATTTTAAAGGATTATATACTGTATTATCTTCAGTAGTTGTCTCTTGAATTTCAATTTTTTCTCCAGTTAATAGTTCATATGCCTTACAACCATCTTTGCCACTTCCATGAACTCTGTAAGCCCTCGCAATAGTTGCCAAATTATCATCATTAGTAGTAATCATACCACCATCACCAGCGCATCCTAAATTTTTAGTAGGAAAAAACGAAAAGCATGCTATATCAGATAAAGTTCCAATTTTTCTTTTTCCAATACTTGATCCAACAGCTTGACATGCGTCTTCGATAACATATAAATGATGTTTTTTAGCTATCTCATTTATTTTATCCATATCACAAGGTAATCCAAAAATATGCACTGGCATAATTGCCTTAGTTTTATCAGTTATCTTTTCTTCTATTTTAGTTACGTCAATATTATAAGTATCCTTATTAACATCAACAAAAACAGGAATAGCTCCAACTTTAGCAATACTTTCTGCAGTAGCAAAGAATGTATATGGTGTAGTTATTATTTCATCACCACTTTTTATGCCTAAAGCTAGTAATGAAATAACTAAAGCATCTGTACCATTTCCCACCGAAATGCTATGCTTAACTCCTAAATATTTTGAAAACTCTTCTTCAAAATTTTTTACATTATCACCCATTATAAAAGAACAACTATTAAAAATATTATTATATTCTTTAAAAATATCTTCTTTAATTAAATCATATTGTCTCTTTAAATCTATTAATTTTATGTTCATTAAAAACCTCCTTTGATTATTACTTTATAACATAATTTAGTTAATTATAACAAATAATAAATAGAATATCAATATTTGCTACTTTATTTTTCAATATCAAATTCTTCTAAAACACCATCTTTATTTAATACTTTATTTACTGTTTTAGTAGCTTCTTCTAAAGTTTTATTACAACTATTAGCAAGTTTCATAGCTTCATTAAATTTATTTATAGCATCATCTAATGGTGTTTCTCCACTTTCTAATTCTTTTACTATCTTTTCTAAATTACTTAATTTTTCTTCAAAAGTTAAATCTTTTTTATCCATATTAATATACCTCTTTCTTTATTATTTTTGATGTTATTATTCCATCCACTAATTCTGTTTCTATACAATCTTCTTCTTTTATATTTTTAATACTATTAAAAGTTTTATTGTCTTTTTTGGTAATTGTATATCCTCTTTTTATAGTTAATAGTGGATTTAGTGTTTCTAATTTATTTAAATTATTTATAAATAAATTGTTTTTTTTATCTAACAAAATACTAATATTATGAGTTAAATAATTTTTAAAATTATTTAATTTATTAGAATTAATATTTATTTTTTCTTTTAACAAATAATTTGCTTTATCAATTAAACTATCTATCTTTTGTATTTTAGTTTCATAAATATTTTGAGGATTTTTTAAAATATAAGATGAAGTTAAACTATTAAGTTTTTCTTTATTTTTATTTATTACATTTGCAATAGATTTATTAAGTCTTATATTTACCTGATTTATGTAATTTAACAAATCATTAGTATTGGGAACAGCAAGTTCAGCTGCTGCTGTTGGTGTTGGTGCTCTTAAATCTGCTACAAAATCACTAATAGTAAAGTCTATTTCATGTCCTACAGCACTTATAATAGGTATTTTACTATCAAATATAGCTTGAGCTACTATTTCTTCATTAAAAGCCCATAAATCTTCAATAGAACCTCCACCTCTACCTAAAATAATTAAATCTAAATCATATTTATTTGCTTCTTTAATATTTTTTACAATATCATCTTTCGCACCTATTCCTTGAACTAAACAAGGAAAAATATCTAATTCAACATTTTTATATCTTCTGTTAATTGTAGTAATTATATCTCTTATTGCAGCTCCAGTTGTTGCTGTTATAATACCAATTTTTTTAGGAAACTTAGGAATTTGTTTTTTACATTTTTCATCAAATAAAC
>CAZRBE010000011.1:0-7593 GCA_964598285.1 uncultured Mycoplasma sp. | reverse complement strand
CTCTTGAGATTGATTGCTAAAATATAGCCTTTCTAGCTTTTTCTTAAGTTTTTCAAATTCTAAAGCTAAATTACCCATTCCATCTACAATCATTTCAGTAACATAAATTTGATAATTACCATTACCTTCATAAACACTAATTCTACCTATTACTAATACTTTATCTCCATCACTAGGATTAAAATTTAAATTTAAAGCATTATTTTTAAACATAACAGCCATAATTCTTGATGTTTCATCTTTAATAGTAAAATATAAATGTCCTGAAGAGTGATTCTTAAAATTAGATATTTCTCCTTTTAAATAAACAAGATTTAAATTACTATCTTCATCAAACATATATTTTATATATTTATTAATTTGGGTAACTGTTAAATATTCTATTTTTTCATTCATTTATTTACCTCATTTAATTATTCTATTATTTCATTATGATAAATACTATCAAGAACAGCATTAATCATTTTTATTACGTCAGGATCACTATATTTTTTAGCAAGTTCTACCGCCTCATTTATACATACAATATTTGGAGTATCAGTATATATTAGTTCATAAATTCCTAATGAAATAATTGCTTTATCTACTTTTGACAAACGATTTATATCCCAATTTTTTAAATATTTATTTGCTAAAGCATCAATTTTATCTTGTTCTTTTATTACATTTGTTACCGAAGTACAAACAAATTCATTTTCTACATCAATATTATCTTTAATTAATTCATTTATATCATATTTTACATTTATTTTATTTAAAATATATATTTGATATAAAACTTTTATTATTATATCTCTTAATTCACTACGATTTTTCAAAAATATCAACTCCTACATATAAAATTATAACTATTTTACAAGAAAAAGTAAACAAAATAAAACCAGAAAAGATAAGTACGATAAACCTGTATATATACAGGTGGGTATCATATAATTATCATTAGGATTCTTATTAATAATAAGCATTCAACACCGATAATTAAATTTGATCCCCTTATCGATAGTTTGTAGGGTTTATACAAATAACTTATCCTCTGGTACTTTAATTATAGCAAAAAGAAAAATTTTTAGCTATTATTTTGAAAAATTTGACACTATTTTTTCTAATTTTGACTGTAAATTATATTTATTAACAAAAAACCAAACTATAATATTTATTGTAATAGCACTAATAACATCATAAATAATATGTTGTTTTACAAGTAATGTAGAAATTACAATTAAAAAAGATGTTATAACTCCTAAATATTTTAACCATTTAGGAATTTTAGCTTTAAATAATGGTATAGCATAACCTGAAGCTAATAAGACATGTAAACTAGGAATACATGCTAAAGTACTACCAAGTTTATAAATTAATGCTACCAATCTATCAGTAAAAGATAAAGTAAGTAAATCTAAATTATATCTTATCATCTGAGTTGGAAATAAAAGATAAATAATTAAAGATATAAATAAACTTATAGTAATCATAGTTATATATTTATAAAAAACTTTTTTATCATAGAAAGATACTAAATATGGTATTAAAAATATTAATATATACCAAGAAATATAAAAATAGATAAACCAACCTACATAAGGTATTTCTAAATCTAAACTAGTTCCTACAATTGTTGCTCTATAAGGAAATAATCTCCCTACCCTATAAACAAATGTATTAAGTATAATTGTAAAAACAATTAATAAAAAATTTATAAAATTATTCTTCTTCATTATGTTCCTCATAATTATCTAAAAAATTATATTTTTTATCTTTACTTTTATAAGTAATAATAGCATCTAAATTCACGTTAGAAGCACTATTAAAAATATTTATATCAATATTTTTATAAGTTTTTCGTAAATTAGCTATTAATTCTTTTACTTCTTTTCTTTTTCCTAAACTTTTCTTAGTAATATTACAAGCACAATCTAAAAAAGTTAATTGATTATAATTAGCCCAAGAAATTATATCTTTTTCTTTAACATAATATAATGGTCTTATAAGTTCCATACCTTTATAATTTTTACTTTTAAGTTTAGGCATCATTGTCTGATACATTGAAGCATATAAAATGTTTAATAAAATTGTTTCAATAACATCATCAAAATGATGGCCTAAAGCTATTTTATTACAACCTAATTCTTTAGCTTTATTATATAAATATCCTCTTCTTTTTCTAGCACATAAATAACATGGTGATGGAGAATCTTTTATTTCTTCAAAAATATTCACTTTAAAAATAGTTGCTTTTATATTAAGTTTTTGTAGATTTTCTTGTATTAAATTTATATTTTCTATCTTATAACCTGGATCCATAATAATAAATTTTAAATCAAAGCTATATTTAGAATGTTTTTGCAATTCTTGTAAACATTTAGCTAGTAAAAAAGAATCTTTTCCTCCACTTATACAACAACAAATAGAATCTTTATCTTTTATTAATTCATAATCTTTTATTGCTCTTACAAATTTTTTATATATTTTACTACGATATGTCTTTATAATACTTTTTTCTATTTCTATATTCATATTACTCCTTAAAAGACTTAATCTTATGGATTAAGTCTTGTTGGCCCTCTATAAATAAGAGTAGCTTCACGAATATTATCTATGTCAAATGTTTTCATCATAATACGTCCCATTCCTACTCCAAAACCACCATGAGGAGGGCAACCATATTTAAAAAACTCTGTATAAAAAGCTAAGGCTTTAGGATCTATTTTCTTTTCTTTTATTTGATTTACTAAAATATCATAACGATGTTCTCTTTGTCCACCTGAAGTTATTTCTAAGCCTTTATATAACAAATCATAACTTTGAGTAACTCCATTTTCATCACGCATTATATAAAAACTTCTAGCACTCCAAGGAAAATTAGTAATAAATACAAAATCACTATTATACTTTTCTTTAGCATATTTACCCATTAACTCTTCTTCATGTCGTTCAAAATCATCTTTTATAGGTCCATCATAATTATATTTTTCTTTCATAATTTTTTTAGCTTCATCAAATGTTATACGAGGAAACTTTACTGTTGTATCACAAATTTCTACATTAAATGTCTTTTTTATTATTTCTCCATATTTGTCTTTTAATTTATTTAAAGTATATTTAATCCAAGCTTCTTCTTCATCCATAACATCACTATAAGAATCAATCCAAGCAATTTCAGCATCCAACATTTCTATTTCTGTAGCATGATAACTAGTATGAGAATTTTCTGCTCTAAAAACTGATCCTATTTCAAATACTCGATTAAA
Source organism: uncultured Mycoplasma sp. (assembly GCA_964598285.1). Classification (GTDB taxonomy): domain Bacteria; phylum Bacillota_I; class Bacilli_A; order RF39; family UBA660; genus CAG-611. Next base: position 4,345 of record CAZRBE010000011.1, on the reverse strand, counting down.
ACCTGAAGCCATTGCCATTTGTTTATATAGTTGAGGACTTTGTGAAAGACAAGCTTTTTGTCCAAAATAATCAAGTTTAAACATTTCTGCTCCACTTTCTGCTCCTAAAGCACTTATTTTAGGAGTATGTATTTCTGTATAACCATTATTATACCAATATTCTCTCATACATCTTTCCATATATGACTGACATTCAAATAATAATTGATTTTCTTCTCTTCTTAAATCTAAAAACCTATAATCAAGTCTTGTTTCCCTTAAGGCACTATCTTTAGACTTTATATCAATTGGAAGTTCTTTTAACGCAACAGATGTAACAATAATAGAATTAGGTATTAATTCCATTCCATTTAATTTAACTTTTTCATTTTTATTTAAAATTCCCCTTACTTTAACCGTAGATTCTAAAGATAAATCTACTACTACATCGATTAATTTTTTATTATCATCATTTTTTTCAATAGTTATTTGAACTTTACCATCTCTATCTCTTAAAATAATAAATATTACATACTGAAGATTTCTAATATTATCAATATAGCCATTTAAAATTATTTCTTTATCAAAATATTTGTCTAATTCATTAAATTTTATCTTTTCCATAACTTTTACTCCTTATCACAATTACATCCATCTCTACAACAATCATCATCACAACAACAATTATCTTCTATTTCATTTATTTTATCCATTAAATAATCAATAATCATGGCATTATTTACTTGTTCCTCTGTTTTAGAAATCATATTTTTAATAGTAACATACTTTCCTTTTAATTCATCTTCTCCAACAACAATAGCAAAAATACTATTTAGATGTTCTGCATATTTGAAATTATTTTTAACTGTTCTGTTCATTAAATCCATATCAGATTTAAATCCCATGCTACGAAGAGAATTTACCAATGATATTGCATAACTTTTTTCATTAGAAGAAACAGGTATAACATAACAATCAAGACTATCAGAAGGTGCAATATCAATACCTTCTTTATCTAAAGCAAGTAATAATCTTTCTGTTCCAAGACCAAAACCAACAGATGGAGTATTGGGTCCACCAAGATTTTCTATTAAATTATTATATCTTCCTCCCCCACATAAAACATTTTGAGCGCCAAAATCTTTTATATCTGCTTCTATTTCAAAAACAGTATGAGTATAATAATCAAGTCCTCTAATTGTTTTAGGATTAACAACATATTTTATATCTAAATCATCAAGATACTTTAAAACAGTATTAAAATATTCTTTTGATTCTTTATTTAAATAATCAATAGTTTTGGGTATATCCTTTAATATAGGATTATCTTTATCTATTTTACAATCAAGTATTCTTAAAGGATTTTTAGTGAATCTTTCTTTACAATCATCACACAAAGAAGAAATATTTGGTTTTAAATAATTTATTAATGCTTCACGATAATTATTACGTGATTCTTCATCACCTAAACTATTTATATTAACTTTAATGCCTTTTAATCCCAAAATAGAAAGTAAAGTTGTTGCTATACTAATAACTTCGACATCACTTGCAGGATCATTGCTACCATACAATTCAACTCCAAATTGAAAGTGTTCTCTATATCTTCCAGATTGAGGTCTTTCATAACGATACATCGAACCATAATACCAAAACTTTTTAGGTAATGTATCGGCATACATTTTATTTTCAATAAAACATCTAGCAACACCTGCTGTACCTTCTGGACGTAATGTTAAATTACGATCTCCTCTATCTTTAAAATCATAAGTTTCTTTAGTAACTATATCAGTAGTTTCCCCTACTATTCTATGAAATAATTCACTTGATTCAAATAAAGGTGTTCTAATCATTTCATAATTATATGTATCCATTATATTTTGAATTAAATTTTGTAGATATAAGACCTTTTTACTTTCTATCCCAAATAAATCATAAGTTCCTTTAGATTTTGCAATCATAAAAATTCCTCCACTCCATATATAAATTATCTATTTATATAATACTTTAAAATAACAATTATTACAAGAAAAAAGAAGTACTATTTCTATAAAATATCTTCTTCTCTAACTCTTTCTAAAATTAAATCTAAATTATCATCATCAAGCTTTTTTAAATCATCAACGTAATTATATTCATCTTCCAACATCGCTCTATTTTCTACAACATAGTTATATTTATCAATAGATTTAAGTAAAGTATCTCTATAACCCCATAAAGATGGATTAGTATTATACTTATTAAAATGTTTCTCAAGTAAACGAAGATCTCTAATAAGTAAAGGTGTATCAGAAATATTATCTTTAGAGCATAAAATATCTCCCATAGAATACTTAACAAATTCTTTTATACTAGCTTTATAATCTTCTCCATATATTGAATAAAATTCATCAGAAGTTAAACTGACATAATCATCAGCATTAGTATAAATATGGTAAGAAACATTATGAAAATTACCAATTAATTTTTCAGTATATATATATCGTAAATTATTTCTATCTATAACAAACTTTTCTATTACTTGCATATAATCATCTCCAGTAAGTATATATTTTACTAAAAAAGATGTTATTTGTCAATAAATAAAAGCATTTATACTAAATTACTATGTTTATCTTTTTCTTTAATATATAATCTTTTATATCTCTATTTATTTAAATTTATTCTTCATTTTCATAAGATAATAACTTTTTAATATCTGCTTCAGTTAATTGAGAGATTAAATTTTGATCTTTCATATCTCCATCAATTAATTTATCACTTAATTTCTTTTTCTTTTCTTGAAGTTCTAATATTTTTTCTTCAATAGTTCCTTTAGTAATTAAACGAATAACTTCAACTGTATTTTTTTGACCAATACGATGAGCTCTATCTGTTGCTTGATTTTCAGCTTGGGGATTCCACCATAAATCTAAATGAATAACAATATCTGCTGCTGCTAAATTAAGTCCCGTTCCTCCTGATTTTAACATTATTAAAAATACCTTAGGTCCATCTTCAGAAAGATTAAATTTTGAAACTCTATCCATTCTTTCTTTACTGCTTACTGATCCATCAATTACATAAGAATCAATACCATTTTGCGTTAATTTTTCTTTAACAATATTAAGAGCAGTTTTAAAAGAAGTAAAGACTAATATTTTATGATTATTAAAAACAGCTTCTTTAACAATATCAATAAAAGCATCAATTTTGTTAGAGCCACCATTATAGTTTTCAAAAATAATCTTTGGTTCAATACATATCTGTCTTAATTTGGTAAGAAGTTGCAATATTAAAAATCTAGCTTTACTCATTCCTTCATTAGTTAAAATTTCTTTCATTTCTTTTTGAACTTTTTCCAATTCCGCAACATATATTTTCTTTTGTTCATAAGCCAAATCAATATAGATGTTATGTTCCATTTTTTCTGGTAATTCCTTTATAACATCTTTCTTTTTTCTTCGTAAAATAAAAGGTTTTATTTGATTACTAAGATTTTTAATTAAGATATCAGTATCATCATTAAAATCACGAATCTTATATTTATTTTGAAACTTTTGAATATTAGCTAAATAACCAGGCATAATAAAATCAAAAATACTCCATAATTCTAAAGTTGAATTTTCAATTGGAGTTCCTGTTAAAGCAAAATGATTAGAAGATTTTATTTTTTTGGCTGTTTTAGCAACTCCTGATGTATAATTTTTAATATTTTGAGCTTCATCTATAATCATTGTATGATATTTAATATCTTCATATAAAGTTTCATCTTCTCTTAACAAACCATAAGTAGTAATGAAAACATTAATATCTTTTTTTATAATCTGTTCTCTTTTATTTTTAGGTCCAATGACAATAATTTTTTTTATTTCTTTCCCAAATAAATTAAATTCATGTTCCCAGTTATAGACAAGTGAAGTTGGTGCAACAATCAAAAATTTAGCTGTAGGGTCTTCTTTTAATATTTCTTTTATATAATATATAACTTGAATAGTTTTACCCAATCCCATTTCATCCGCTAAAATACCGCCAAAACCTGTCTTAGCTAAATTATATAACCATTTAACTCCAATCACTTGATAATCTCTAAGAACTTTTAAATCTTTAGTAGTTAAATCTATATTACTATCTTTATATTTATAAAAATTAGTAATAAAATCAGCAAATAAATTATCAGTTTTAACAATATGATATTTATTGTCTTTAATACTATCTAAATAAATAGCACGATATTTTAAAATTTCACCTTTTCCTTTAACAATATCCTCATCACTCATTTCCATATCTTCTGCTAAATTATTAAGTTCTGTTAAATTTTTATCTTCAAGATTTAAAATATCCCCATTTTTTAAACGATAATATTTTTTTTTAACTCGCATATCTT
>CAZRBE010000010.1:9599-16506 GCA_964598285.1 uncultured Mycoplasma sp. | reverse complement strand
AGTGAAATAATGAAAGATAATTGTATTTTTTGTAAAATTGTTAATAATGAATTACCTTCATATGTTATTTATGAAGATGAAATAGTAAAAGTTTTTTTAAATATTAACCCACTATCAAATGGTCATACTTTAATAATACCCAAAAAACATTTTGTTGATATAGTTGATATTCCAATTGATACTTTAAATCATATTAGTAAAATTTCTAAGGATATTTATATTTTACTAAAAGAAAAACTAAATTTTGATGGATTAAAATTTGTTCAAAATAATGGAGAAATTCAAGAAATTAAGCATTTTCATTTACACTTAATTCCTTATTATACAGAAAAAGATAATAAATCCATTGAAGAAGTTTACAATATAATTAAAAAATAAAAGGAAATTAAATAACCTTTTATTTTTTTATGTTAAGCATAACATTAATAAGTTATAGACGAACTTAAAATTATAGCAAGTAATATGTATAGTACTATCACTATTACTAAACCAAAATTACCATGAGTTGGTTTTCCATCGTTGCAAGAATTTTCTACATTTTGCATTTGAAACACCTCCTTAAATCCAAGCACCTAGTATAATTATTAGTAAAATAAATAAAACTAATACAATTGCAGATGATGAAACACAGTTCATATTTTATTCCTCCTTTTTTCTTGTTCTAAAATATTTTATGGGACAATAAAAAAATTGTGTATATAAACGTCCAATTTGCTTTATTTTTTTTTGTGTTTTTGTTATGATAGTATTATAGTTTTTTAAAGGAGGAATAAATTAGATGAAAAAACTAACAAAATTATTTATTCTACCATTAGCTATTTTAACTCTTGCAGGTTGTGGTAAAGTAGCGGTGTTAGAAAATGGTCAAGAAGCAGTGGCAACAACTGATGAAGGAAATATTTCAGCAGAAGATTTATATGAAAAATTAAAAACAACTTATGGAAAATCTGTGCTAACAGATTTAATTGATAATGTTATTTTAGATGCTAAATATGAAGAAACTGATGAAGAAAATGAATATATTGAAAAACAAATTGATAGTTTAAAAGAAAATGCTACTCAATCTAATGTCACTTATGAATATTTGATTAATTATTATGGATTTGAAAATAATGAAGAAGTAGAAAAATATTTTAGATTAACATATCGTAGACAAACGGCAGTTGAAGATTATCTTTCAAAAAATATTACTGATAAAGAAATAGAAAATTATTATAAAAATAGTATTTATGGTGATATCAAAGTAAAACACATTTTAATTGAAGCTGATATTTTAGATGGTATGACAACTGAAGAACAAGAAGAAGCGCTTAGTAAAGCTTTAAAAACTGCTAAAGATGTTATTAAAAAATTAAAAAATGGTGAAGATTTTGATAAACTTGCTAAAGAATACTCTGATGATACATCTACTTCCAGTAAGGGTGGAGATTTAGGATGGATTAATACTGATGAAATGGAAGATGCTTTTGAAGAAAAGGCTTTTGCTCTTGAAAAAGGAAAGTATACAACTACTCCAGTACAAACATCTTATGGTTATCATATTATATATAAAACAGATGAAAAAGATAAACCTAAATTAAAAGATGTAAAAGAAGAAATTATTAGTACTTTAGTAAAAGAAAAATTATCTGCTGATGCAACTTTATACTATACTACTCTTGAAGATATTAGAGAAAAAAGCGGATTAAAAATTGAAGATTCAAAACTAAAAAGTGCTTATGATGAATATATGAAAGATTTAATTTCAAAGGCTAATAGTTCATCTACAAGTAATAGTTAAAAAGTAGAAAATTTTCTACTTTTTTTATAATTTAAAAGGATTAAAATCTATTTCTAATTTGACATTTTTTTTATTAAAATAATATTCTTCTAAATTTAACAAATAATTTTTTATATCAGATAAATTTTTATACTTAATAATAATTTGAAAGCGATAGTTATTATTAAGTTTAAATATATTAGCAACACTTGGTCCTAATATCACTTCATTTTTTATATTATTTTTCAAATAATCTCCTATTTTAGTACTTTCTAAACTAGCAATATTATAATCTTTTGAAACAATTTTTATTGAACATATATAATAATATGGAGGGTACTTTAACTTTCTTCTAATACTCATTTCTTCCTTAAAAAATCCTTCATAATCATGATTTATTGTATATTTTATTGCATAATGATCTGGATTAAAAGTTTGAATTATAACTTCCCCCTCTTTATCACCACGTCCACTTCTCCCCAAAACTTGATTTAATAAATCAAATGTTATTTCACTACTTCTAAAGTCTGGTAAATTAAGACCAATATCAGCATTAATAACACCTACTAAAGTAACATTAGGAAAATCAAGACCTTTAGAAATCATTTGTGTTCCTAATAAAATATTATATTCTCTATTAGAAAAAGATTTTATTATCTTTTTAACTGAATCTTTTTTACTAGTTGTATCAACATCCATTCTTATTATTTTAGCTTCTGGTACTAACTTATTTAATTCTTCTAGGGCTTTTTCTGTACCCATACCCATATCTTTAAATTCTTCGTGACAATTAGGACATTTATCATATCTTTTTATAGCATATCCACAATAATGACATCTAAGCATATTAGATGTTTTATGATAGGTTAAACTAATATCACAATTAGGACATTTAGGAACTTCTCCACAATTTTTACATATTATTAATGAAGAATATCCTCTCTTATTTAAAAATAAAATAATTTGTTCATTTTTATTTATTTTATCTCTAATTTTTTCTATTAATACATTAGAAAAAAAACTATTATTTTTTCTGAATTCTTTATTCATATCTACTATAGAAACATCAGGTAATTGTTTTTCATTATATCTGCTTTTTAATGTTAAAAGTTTATATACTCCTTTTAAAGCTCTAGCATAGCTTTCTAATGATGGTGTTGCACTACCAAGTAATAATGGACAATTATGATAAATACATCTTTCTTTTGCTATATCTATAGCATTATAACGAGGAGAGTTTTCTTGCTTATAAGTGGAGGAATGTTCTTCATCTATTATTATAATCCCAATATTTTCAAGTGGAGCAAAGATAGCACTTCTAGCCCCAATTACAATATCAACTTTTCCTTCTTTTATTTTTCTCCATTCATCATATTTTTCCCCATCAGAAAGACCAGAATGAAGTACTGCTATTCTTGAAAATTTTGAAGTAAATCTATTTATTATCTGTGGAGTTAATGATATTTCTGGAACTAATACAATTGCAGTTTTTTTTAATTTTATAACATCTTCAATAATTTGCATATATACATTAGTTTTTCCACTACCTGTAACACCATAAAGTAAATATATTATATTTTTACTTAAATTATTAATAACTTCATCATAAACCAATTTTTGTTCATTATTTAATTTAAAACTATTTTTAACTACTTTTTCTGTATTATAACGATAATATTCTCTAGAAATCTCTAAAACTATTTTTTTATTCAATAATGTTTTTAAACTACTACAAGAAATCTTATTTAATTCTTCTTTTTTTACTTCTTTTTGTTGTATTAAAATATCTAATATTTCATTTTGAGTTTTATTTAATTTAATATTTGTTAAATCTATTTTTTTGTTTATTTTAATAAATTTTTCATATAAAATATTAATATTAACTTTATTTTTAGCTTTTAAGGCTTTTGGTAACATAGCAGAATATGAAAGCATTAAACTTGATAATGTAGTTTTTGATATAAATTCTCCTAATTTTAATAACTCCTTATTTAAAATTGGATAATCATCAGTAAAACAGATTACTTCTTTTAAATTATCTTCATTATTATATTTTCTTATATTTAAAATAAATCCTTCTAAAGTTTGTTTTCCAAATGGTACTTTTACTCTCATTCCTACTTTAGCTAAATCTTTTTGTTCTGTTGTTAATTTATAAGTAAAAGTTTTATTAATAAAAACATTAGTCAATTCTATTAATACATCACATACCATAAATTACTTCCACAATTTTTTAGGATAAGAATTATTATTTATCATTTTGGTTATTGCATCAACCATATTTTTTTTATCATCTTTATAAGTAATACCATACCATTTAGCATTTGTAGTTAAAATCTTCACATCTGCTAAAGAACTTTTTATCATAAGAAAAACTATTTCAGGAATTAAATATTCACAAGTTAATAAATTATTTTTATTTTTATCTAAAAACAAAGGAAATTGATTTTCAATATAATCGAAAATATTATTAGTAAAGCCAAACATATTCATAGATACTAAAGAATTTTTATCTACTTTAAAAGATTTTTCTCCACTTAAAGGACTTACTACTATTTCATTATTAACATTTTCTACTTTACTTTCTGTTATTTTTGATAAATATCCATTTTGTTCTTCACATACTCCTCTTTTAACTGCTCCATTTTCTGTTAAAGTATTAGAAACTTTATAACCAACCATACAAAAGTGTTCTTTATTGTCAGTTGATAAGTTAACTAAATAATCTGCTAATACTTTATAAGCATCAAATCCATAAAAATCATCTGCATTAATAATAGCAAAATTACCATCCACATAATCTTTGGCACAATATATGGCATGAGCTGTTCCCCATGGTTTTATTCTATCTTCTTTCAATTTATATCCATTGGGCAAATTATTTAATTCTTGAAAAGCATAGCAAATTTCTATTTCTTGCCCTATTCTTTTCCCAATTGTTTCAATAAAATCTTTATAGTTTTCTTTTTTTATAACAAAAACTATCTTATTAAATCCTGCTTTTTTGGCATCATATATAGAATAATCAACTATAAATTCCCCAGAAGGACCAACCGGCTCAATCTGTTTTAATCCTCCAAATCTACTACCCATTCCTGCTGCTAAAATAACTAAAGTTAAATTTTTCATTAAAAACCTCCTAAATATAATATTTTTTTTGCTTATAAAATTATTAATTATTTATTTTCTTTATCCCTTTAAATTTCTTTAAAAATTGTTTTATTCCAATATCTTTATTAAAAGCAATAGAAACTAAGTCATTACTAATTCCAACAACTACCCCCATACCAAATTTATCATGAAAAATTTTATCTCCATAACTATAAGAAACATCATTTTCATAAATATTTTTTTCTTTTTTAACTATTTTTTCTTCTTTTTCATTTTCAAATTTAATTAATCCTTCATCTATTTCATTGATAAATCTACTAGGAATTCCTATTTCTTCTCTACCATAAATTGTTCTTTTTTTAGCATTAGTCAAAAATAATTTTTCTTTTGCTCTAGTTAATGCTACATACATAAGTCTTCTTTCTTCTTCTATTTCATCAGATGACACACTATTACGATGAGGAAATAGTCCTTCTTCAAGGCCTACAATAAAAATATAAGGATATTCTAATCCTTTAACAGAATGAATAGTCATTAAAGTGATCCTATTTGGATCATCTTGATATTCAGAAACATCACTTACTAAGGACACTTCAAATAAAAATTCTTCTAAAGAAATAAGACCTACTCTTTCTTCAAATGTTTTAGTAATTGATTTAAATTCTTCTAAATTTTCTAATCTAATATCAGATTCTAAAGTTTTTTCATTCTTTAATTCTTTTCTTATACCAGTTTTATCTAAAACTAAATCAATAAATTCTGTTAATGTTAGATTATTTACTTTGCTTTGTAATTCTAAAATTAAATTTTTAAATTCAAGTTCTTTTCCTTCAGTTATAGCATCAAACATACTTACTTTAAATTCATTTGCCTTTACTTCTAAATTAGAAATACTTTTTAAGCCTATTCCTCTTTTTGGAACATTAATCACTCTTTCTAAACTGATATTATCATCTTTATTATGAATAAGTCTTAGATAAGCAATTAAATCTTTAATCTCTTTTCTATTATAAAAGTAAAAACTACCAATAATCTTAAAAGGAATACTCTCTCTCAAAAGCTGTTCTTCAAAAACACGAGATTGAGCATTAGTTCTATATAGTATTGCTATATCTTTATAATTAACATTATCTTTTAATAATTCTTTAATTTTTCTAATACAATAAAATACTTCATCTACCTCGTCAAATGCTCTATAATAACTTAAAGGATCTCCGTTTTCTTTATTACTCCATAAATTTTTATCTGTTCTATTTTCATTATACTTAATAACACTATTAGCAGCTTTTAAAATATTTTTACAAGAACGATAATTTTGCTCTAAAAAAACGGTTTTACAAGATTTGTAATCTTTTTCAAAATTTAAAATATTTTTATAATTAGATCCTCTAAAACTATAAATGCTTTGTGAATCATCACCTACTACACAAATATTTTTATATTTAGCACTAATCATTTTTGTAAGTAAATATTGAGCTTTATTAGTATCTTGATATTCATCTATTAGTATGTATTTATATCTCTCTTGATATTTTTTTAAAATATCAGGATTTTCATTAAATAATTTTATTGGTAAAATTAGTAAATCATCAAAATCAACTGAATTATTTCTTTTTAATATTTCTTGATATTTTTTATATACTTTATAAGTAACATCATCTATTTCATCACAAATAAATTTTTGGTATTCTTCAGGCATTACAAATTCATTTTTACAACTGGATATTTTATTTCTTATCATATAAGGATTAAATGTTTTGGGATCAAGTCCCATATCTTTTATAATCTTTTTAATCAAAGTTAACGTATCTTCACTATCTGTAATATTAAAATTTGAAGAATATCCAAGTAGACTATAATTATCCCTTAAAATTCTCACGCCAAAAGAATGAAAAGTTGATGCTGTTATATTTGTTTTACCAATTAATTTTAAAATACGTTCTTTCATTTCAGTTGCAGCTTTATTAGTAAATGTAATAGCAAGTATATTATATGGATTAATATTATATTCTTGTATTAAATAAGCAATACGAGTAG
>CAZRBE010000010.1:7095-9589 GCA_964598285.1 uncultured Mycoplasma sp. | reverse complement strand
TTACCAGATCCTGCTCCTGCTAAAATAAGTAATGGCCCATCTTTATATAAAATTGCTTCTTTTTGTTTATCATTTAAACCCTCTAGCATAATTACTTCACCTATTTCATTATACAAAATATCTAAATAAAGGAAAAGCGAACAAGAGCAAATTTACAAAATTATTCTGTACATCCAGTAGTATAATTTCCATAAGAATTGCCATTACATGTTATACATACTTTATAGGTATATTTATAAGAAGTACTACCTGTTTTTTCTATAATTAAATTAGAAGGTGTACAATCTCCAATATTAATATCAGGATTTGATTTTTGTAAATTTTCATACAAAACAGATGTAGTGTTAGTACCATTAATCCATAAAGTATCTCCTTTATCAATTCTATAAAGTTTCAAATTTTCTTCTAGAAGTTCTACATAATTTTCATATTTTTTTTCTTTCCCAGAAGATAATATTTCTGATAAATTGGGATAAACTATAATAGTTAATATTCCTATTATAACAACTACTAAAAGCATTTCAATTAACGTAAAACCCTTCTTATTCATTTTCTGCCTCCTCTAATACTGTTTTTAATTTTTCTTCATTCCATATATTTATATCTAATTCTTTTGCTTTGTCATATTTACTGCCTGGATTATCCCCAACTATAACAACATCTGTTTTTTTACTAACTGCTTCGATACATTTTCCACCATAAGAATTTATTTTTTCTTTTAAATTATCTCTTGCTATAAATGATATTGTTCCTGTAATAACAAATTTTTTATTTACAAATTCTTTTCTATTATTAACTTGTTCTCCTAAATATTTAGTATTTACTCCAACTTTTTTTAACTCTTCTATAATTTTTATATTATTTATATCATCAAAATAATCAACAATTGATTTAGCTATAACTTCTCCAATATCATTAATATTCTTTAATTCTTCAAATTTAACATATGAAATTAATTCAATATCAGGATAATTTTTAGCAATAATCTTAGCATTTTTTTCTCCAAGATATCTTATGCCTAATCCAAATAATAATTTTTCTAAAGAATTAGTTTTTGATTTTTCAATAGCATCAAGCAAATTATTAACAGATTTTTCTCCAAATCCTTCTAATTCCATTAAGTCTTCTTTTCTATTTTTTAAATTATAAATATCAACAAATGATTTTAAATATCCAAAATTATAAAAATCTTCAATAATTTTTTCTCCAAGGCCATCTATATTCATAGCTTTTCTACTTGTAAAATGAATTAATTTTTCTATATTTTTAGCATCACACTTATTATTTAAACAATAGTAATGGGCCTCATTTTCTTTTCTTATAAGTTTTGTCCCACATATTGGACAATTTTCAATCATGGAAAATTTTTTCAAATTATTAGGGCGTTTTTCTAGTTTTACTTTTACTACCTCTGGTATAACATCACCTGCTTTTCTTAAAACAACATAGTCTCCTACTCTTATATCTTTTTCTTTAATAAAATCTTCATTATTTAAAGTGGCTCTTGAAATGGTAGATCCTGCTACTTTAACAGGTTCTAAAATAGCGCTAGGAGTAATTTTACCAGTCCTTCCTACTGTAAAAATAATATCTTTTAGTTTTGTAACAACCTCTTCTGGAGGAAATTTATAAGCAGTAGCCCATTTAGGACTTTTAACAGTATATCCTAAAGCTTCTTGTTCTAAAATATCATTAACTTTTATAACCATACCATCTATATCATAAGAAAGTTTATTCCGTTTTGCAGTTATTTCATCAATAAAAGAAATTACTTCATTAACATTTTTACATATTTTTCTAATAGGATTAACTTTAAAACCTAAATCACTCATAAATTTTAAAGCATCTTCATGTTTATATATTCCATAATCTTTAGGATTAGGTAAATGATAAATAAAATTATTTAGTTTTCTGTTTCTTGTAACAGAAGAATCTAATTGTCTTACACTACCACTTGCTAAATTACGACAATTTTGAAATAAAGGCAATCCTTCCTTTAATCTTTCTTTATTGACTCTTTCTAATTCTTTTTTACTAATATATATTTCTCCTCTAACTTCAATATCTATATTTCTATTTATTTTTAAAGGAATATCATTAATAGTTTTAACATTGTGAGTTATATCTTCTCCTATAATTCCATCTCCACGTGTTACACCCTTTACCAAAACACCTTTTTCATAAGTTAAACTTATTGCTAAACCATCAATTTTCAACTCCACTATATAAGTAGGTTTAAATCCTTCCTTTTTTATTTTATCATCAAATTTTACTATTTCATCATCATTAAAGACATTACTTAAAGATAACATAGGAATTTTATGTTGTACTTTTTTAAATTCAGAAATAATTGTTGTTCCTACTCTTGAAGTAGGTGAATCATTTCTGATTGATTCAGGATATTTTTTTTCCAAGATAATTAATTCTTGCATTAATCTATCATATTCAAAATCACTTACCGTAGGATTATCCAAAATATAATATTCCTGATTAT
>CAZRBE010000010.1:2610-7085 GCA_964598285.1 uncultured Mycoplasma sp. | reverse complement strand
TTAAAATATCTACTAAATAATTTATTCTTTCTTTATCTTTCATATGAAACCACACCCTTATTAAAAACAATTTATACTTATATTATAAAATAATTTAGCAATTTAAACAATGATTTATAAATAATTTAACATTTTGTTATCTACTTCATAAAATATAATAGGTGATCAACTATTATGTTTAATAAAGAAAGACATGGAATATTTTGTAATTGTAATTGTTGCAAAAATAAAAGAAGAAATAGTGGATGCTATTTATTCTTTATAGGTTTTTGGCTTTTAATTATTGTTTATCAATCTTTTATATTAATTTTTTTCCCATTTACTTGGGCTTCAATAATATTATTTAGTGAAATTATAATCTTCTTCTTGCTCATTATTAGCATAATATTTTGAAATTATTTTTTCTGTTTTTACAATATAATTTAATAAATTATTAACTTCTATACAATTGTCATATTCATCATCAATAAAATTAACTTTTTGAGGTAATGACATTAAAATAAATAACAATTTTTTTTCTTCATTATGTAAAGGATATCTTGTTTCATAATTAGAAAATAATTCATCAAAAGAAACTTCATTATAGATATTTTTATAAAATTTATAAATATCATATATAGGAATATCAAACTTAGCATTAGCCCAACTAATTAAGTAACTACCTTTTTCATTTCTTATTAAATGATTTAAATTTAAATTATTATGTATTAATGAAATCCTTTGTTTTAAATTGTTTTTCACTAAATCATACCATACATCCAATTCTTTTTTACAAAAATCAAGTGTAGCATATATCTTAGAAATATTTCTAATCAATAAATAATTTGAAGGAGACATATATATTTCACTATCTATATAATTGTTAAGTTCATTATAAAATGTAGATAAATCATTTATTTTCAAATCTAAATCTTCATAAATTATTTTCAAATCATCTATATCAATATCTTTATAAATAGTTGTTTTATTGTGTAATAAACTAGTTAAATTTATAATTTCTAAAGCTTTATCATATTTAGGAATATCATAGTCTTCTATATAATCTTGTATTTCATAAATATCATTTTTTTCATTATAAACATTAGGAAAAAATTCAAAATTTCTAAGATGCAAATAATTATAAAGCTCTTGTTTGTGACTATTTTTTTTTAATACATACTTATGATCAGAAGTTTCTATGATAATAACATTATTTTTTTTAGTATAACCTAATGGTTTTATATTATGATTTTTTAATAAATCTCTTACTTCATCCATTATTAGATTCTGGAATAATTAACTTTATATCTTTTTTTATATCAACATTATCATTATAAAGAAAAATATCATCTTTTGCTATATTATATTTATTAGCTATAGAATCATAAGTATCCCCTTCTTTAGTAACATATACATAATAAGTGGAATAAGTATCATTATCATTATAATTAAATATTTCCTTTTTTGTTTCTGCGATCACATTAATGGGATTAATATTATCTTTTACTTCTTTCTCATAATCTAAAACAATATCAGTTAACCTTCCATCATCTACATCTATTTTGATATCTTCTTTTTTTATATTTTCTTTTAAATCTGATTTTTCTTCTCTATTAGAATTATTTTCTTTAATAATTACTTCTTTTTTCACTAAATTGTTTATAACTACAGCAATATTTACCTTTAATATTTCATCATCTAATAAGTTATAATAAAAATCATCTATATCAACTGTAGCATCAAATGTATCATAATCATCACTTATAGATATTTCACAAGGTATTTTATAGCTAAAATCTTCTTCGATTTGACTTTCTTTAGTCATTTTAAATTTTCCTTTTATAAAGAAATTTCCTGTAATTGTATCTTCTCCTTTTAATTGCAAATCATGATCTAAGGAAATACTAGTTATTTCTTCAACTTTTGTTTTAAAGGCAATATCTTTTGTAAAAGGTATAATTTGTTTCATTTTAAAATTCCTCCTTTTTCATTTAAATATATGTGAAATTTATATAAAAATGAAAAAAACTATCTAAATAGTTTTTTTAGATAGTTTTTTACTTCTTAACATTCTTCTTGATTTCCAATTATCATCTCTTAAATAAATATCATCTTCTTTATAAGTATTATCTAATTCAATAAGCTTATTAAAAAATGGTATAGCACTAAGTTTAACATTTATTTCAAATAATCTCTCATCATCCTTTTTAGCTTTATATAAAATAAATGTTGCATAATCATAAAATATATATTTTGAATAATTGTTAAGCATATCAAATAATTTGTATAAAGGTATATTTCTATCTTCTAATTCATTGAAAGATAAATCAACTAATGCCGAATTAATATTTTTTTTATTAGTTGTTTTTGTCTCATTAAAAATTTCAATTAATTCATTAATCATTTCCCATTCTACTACATTCTTATTACTATAATTTTTTCTAGAAGCACTTACAAAATCTCTAATAGTTATCTCTATATTTTCTTTAAATATAGCAAAGTAATTCTCATCACATATTAAATCTATTAATGATTTGTAATTATAAAAGAAAGCTTCTTTTTGAGAAAATAATTCTTTTAAAGTTGAAAAATCAGAATCCACAATTAAATATTTATTAGATAAATAATAAAATAAACACATATCTTTAGGAGAATCAAAACAAGAAGCAGAAATTGTAGTTAATTCTTCTGTAGTCTGATAATAATTAACTATATCAAATATGGTATTACCTGTACTTTGTTTCATAATTTTAACTCCTTAATAACTTCTTCATAATTTGTAACAAAAATAAAATCAATATCTTTTGTTATTTCTTTATCTATCTCTTTTAAATCTCTTTCATTGCTTTTAGGAATAATTATTTTGTTAACACCATATTTTTTAACACCAATTATTTTTTCCTTTAAACCTCCGATAGGTAAAATATTACCTTTCAAAGTAATTTCTCCTGTCATAGATATATTTTTTTCTATTTCTTTTTTCTTTAATAAACTAATAATAGCAGTAAGAATAGCAACACCTGCGCTTGGCCCTTCTTTTTTTACAGCATTAGTAGGAACATGAAT
Organism: uncultured Mycoplasma sp.; assembly: GCA_964598285.1. Lineage (GTDB taxonomy): Bacteria > Bacillota_I > Bacilli_A > RF39 > UBA660 > CAG-611. The sequence goes on along the minus strand of CAZRBE010000010.1, from coordinate 4,040 downwards.
ATGAATATCTTTATCATCAAATATAGTATCTTTTATTTTTAAAATTGAGGAATTACTTTTTATATATCCAATAGCGGTCTTAACACTTTCTATAAAAATATCTCCTAAAAAACCAGTAGTGATAATACTTCCATTTCCTTTATACATAGAAACCTCAATAGGTAAAATATCTCCTCCTACAGAAGTATAAGCCATACCATTTACAACTCCAATTCTTTCTTTATATATACTTTCATCAGATAAATATTTTTCTTGTTTTAAATAACTAATTATTTTTTTCTCATCTAAAGAATAGTCCTTAGAAACTTTACTAGTAACTATTTCTGTAATGATTTTTCTAATAATAGTATTAATTTGTCTTTCAAGATCTCTTACTCCAGCTTCTTTTGTATAATTTCTAATAATTTTATAAATAGCATTATCACTAAATTTTATTTGATCTTTTTTTATATTATTTGCTTCTAATATTTTAGGTATTATATAATTTTTAGCAATATTTAATTTTTCAATTTCAGTATAACTAAATATTTCTATTATTTCCAAACGATCTAAAAGTTCTAGAGGAATATTTTCAATATAATTTGCTGTACAAATAAACATTACTTTAGATAAATCATAACTTTCATCTACATAATTGTCTACAAAATCTTTATTTTGTTCTTTATCTAAAACTTCCAATAAACTTGATGCCGGATCTCCTTTTATATCTTTACATAACTTATCTATTTCATCAATAACAAATACGGGGTTATTACTTCCTGCTTTTTTTAAACCATTTATTATTCTACCTGGAGCTGCTCCAATATAAGTTCTACGATGACCTACTATCAAAGCTTCATCATTTACTCCTCCAACAGATATTTTGGTATAATTTTTACCTGTTGCTTCTGCAATACTTTTAGCAAGAGAAGTCTTTCCAACTCCTGGAGGTCCCACTAAACAAATAATAGAACTATTATTATTATTTGAAAAACTTTCTTGAGCTAAATATTCAATAATACGAGTTTTAACTTGATCTAACCCATAATGAGTTTTATCTAAAATTTTTCTAGCTTTAATTAAATCTTTATTATCTTTCGTTGATGTATATGGTAAAGATATCATTAAATCTATATAATTTCTAATTACAGACATTTCAGGACTAGTTATAGACGTTATTTCATATCTTTTTAATTCAGAAAACAATTTATCTTTAATTTTCTTAGAACATTTTAAATTATTTATTTTATTTTTTAATTCGTCTATCTCATTATCTTTATCAAATGAAAAACCTAATTCTTCTTTTATTGCTTTTAATTTTTCTTGTAAAATATATTCTTTCTGAGCCTTATCTAGATTTTTGCTAACCTTATCTTCAATAGATTTTTCTAAAGAAACTATCTTTAATTCTTGATTGATATCCTCAATTAACATAGTTGTTCTAACTGTAG
>CAZRBE010000010.1:0-2600 GCA_964598285.1 uncultured Mycoplasma sp. | reverse complement strand
TTTCTTTCATAAGTACCTGGGATAGAAACACATACAATATCGGTTAATTTACTTAAATCATTAACATTACTAATGGTAGAAATAATACTATTACTCATTGAAGGATTATTATTGATATAATATTCAACTTGTTTAGTTAAACTTCTAATGTAAGCCATTTCTTCAATTAATTCTAGTGAATCAATTTTAATATTATCTATAGTGGCAGTTACTGAAGATTCATCCTCATAATTATAATTACTAGCCTCTACTCTTTTTATACCTCTAATAACTACTCTGGTTTTTCCATTAGGTAAATCTATTCTCATTTCAATATAACCTAATATCCCAATATTTGGCAAATCACTTATATCAATATTTTTTTCTAAAATGTCAACTTGATGAACAACTAAAATTCTCTTATCATAATATGTTTCTGCAAGAGTTAATATTTCTTTATCAACTCTGGAATCTAATTCTAACCTGATTTCACTATTGGGGAAAAGAATAATATTTCTAAGAACAATTACAGGCAAAGTTGTTTTATTCATATATTCTCCTCCTCAAAACTAATACTTATTATTATAACAACATAAAAAAAATTAGCAATAAAAAATATTTATTTTATATAAAAAACAGAAATACTTTAATTGTTTTCTGTTTTATAAATATTCAACATTTTTTTGTATATATCTGGTTCAATAATATTTATTGCTGCAATAGAAGATTCTAAAGATTTTTTATAATTTCCTTTAAAGAAAAACTGAGTTGCCATATCAATACCTTTTTCTATATCTTTATCAAGTGGTTTATATCTATTACCATAAGTAATTATCATTTCTGAAAGTCTTGCTGTTTTAACCAATTCATTAGTAGTATTAAATAGTTTTAATGATAAATCTCTTGCAGTATCAACTCTTATATTTAAAGTTTTAATTGTAATTGGAGTTTTTTCTAATTCTTTTATTATTTCATAAATTGCTTCGTTAGCTTCTGATAATTCTACAAAATAATTATTAGAAATAATAGGTAGATTATAACTTCTGATTTTAGATTTGCATTTTTTTAATAATTCAGTTATTTCATCCAATTGTTCTCTAGCTCTTTGTTCATCTTCTTGCATACTACCTAATGATTTTAAACAAACATCAAGTCTTTCTTCAGCATTTTGTAAATCTATTGTAAGTTTTTCAATAGTTTGTCTTAATACTGAATATGGTTCTCTTTGATTTTTTAAATCTCCTACTACACCATTATAAATATTATTTATATTTAATAATTCCGTATTAATTTCTTCAAATTCGTGTAAATCTTCATTAGATAAATTATACATATTTTTTATATCATCTAATTGTTCATAGATATCACTAACTATTTTATTAATTTTAGCAAGCTTTTCTCTAAACGATTTAGCTACTTCTTCAAATACTTTTCTACTTCTTTTTTCAATATCAAAATCATTAAGCAAATTATCTAAATAATCTAAAAATGTTTTTAATTCAAACATGCTATCTTCAAGATTTAGAATTTTAATACGATCGACGATCTCTTTCATTTTATGCTCAATCTGTTCAATATTATGCTCAACATTTAAATAAGATAAGGGATAATTTTTTGCCAACATTTTCAAATAATTATCATTAACTTCTTTTATTCGCTCAGGAATAATTTTATTTGTCAGTAAATTTAAATCGGGCACTTCTTCTACCACTGTACCAATATGTGCAATCATTTCATCTAATACTTTAACAATACTTACTATCTCTGTATAATCATTATTTTCCATAACAGATTCAAAATCTGCAAATCTTTTTTCAATATTTTCTAGTTGTAATTCTATAAATTTATATATATCTCCATAAGATTCTTTATTATTTGTCAAAGTCCTAACTAAATCTCTAAACCTACTTTTAAGTTTTGTTACAATAGCTCTATTTCTTTCTTCACTCATAGTAATTTCTCTTATTTCATCAAGTAAATTATCTGTAGTATTTCTAAGTTTATATATTTCCATTTCTAAATTTTGAATTTTTTCTTTAACTAATTTAATATTATCTTCTTCTAACAAACCATCTATTTCTAATATTAAATCTGTTATTTCAGGAAATCTAACTTCTTTTATAGTCTTATATCTTTCAATCCAAGAATTATATTTTTCTTCAAGTTTTTCATTTTTCATTATCACTTCAATTTTAGCAAGTTCTGATGCTATAGGAGTTGATACAATTAAATTTTTTTGTCTTTCTAATTCTTGTACTTGTTTTTGTAATTTATATTTTTTTCTTTTTTTAATAAGAACAAAAACAACTATTGCTAATATTATGCAAACAGAAACAGCAGATATTATAAAATATTCTTGTTTCATAAACATCACCTTACTATCTATTTTTATTATATATTTTTTTTATTATTACGTCAATTCAAAACATCATAATTGGTAGTGTAAAATATTTGTTTTCTAACACACATACAATTTCTCTAATTGTACCACTGTCATTAGCCATTTCTTTTTGTGTCTTTAATCATTTTAAAAATAATCCTAATTATAGGATTATACTTTTAAACCTGGTGCTGAAAATAGGATTTGAACCTACGACCTGCTCTTTACGAGGGAGCTGCTC
>CAZRBE010000009.1:9509-16706 GCA_964598285.1 uncultured Mycoplasma sp. | reverse complement strand
GAGGGTTCAAATCCTTCTGGGCGCACCAAAAAAACAGATACCCTTTATTTTATAAGGGTTTTATTTTGTTAAAATATGTTATCTCATATTTTTTAATTTGACTAAAATATAGAAAAAGAGTATAATATATCAATATTTAATTAATTTAGAGGTGATTTTATATTATGAAACAACAAACAGGTTATCCATCAATTGATAAAACTCATGAAAAAGGAGAAAAATTTTTTCACAAAAATCCTATTATTCCAAGTTTAAGTATTTATAATGCTATTAAATTGATAAGTAGTATGTATAAAAAAGATGATGCTATAGATTGTATAGATTTAAAAATATCTTATGAAGATCTTATTAATAATTCAGTTGTTATTTCTAAAGCATTTAAAGAACTTGGCGTAAAATCTGGAGATATAATTACTGTTTCCATGCCTAATTTTTACCAGGCAGTAGCAACTTATTTAGCAGCTAATAGAATTGGTGCCATAACTACTTTTTTAAATCCATTATCTTCAATTGAAGAAACAAAAAATTATCTTAATCTTTTTGAATCTCCTATATTTTTAAATTATGATAAAGATGTAGAATATAATAAAAGTATAAAAAAAGATACTAAAGTAAGACAAATTATAACTTTAAGTAAAGATAATTTAAAAACTAAGACATTTGATTATAACTCAAATAAATTATATGGTAATTCTGATTATTTAATGTTTTCTGATATGGGTAATTTATCTAATTATTATAAAAATTATATTAGAACACTATATTTTGGAAATCAAGATTCTTTGATTTTGTTTACAAGTGGAACAACAGGAAATCCGAAATCAGTAGTATTGACAAATAAAAATATTTTAGCTTCTGGAATTTATATGAAAAATTCTACTCATTTATCAAATGTAAGAGGAGAAAAAAGTTTAGTATGTGTACCATTTACTTATCCTTATGGATTCGCTACTTCAACACTTATGTCTTTAATGTGTGGTAGAGAAGCAGTACTTGCCCCTAGTTTGTCAGCTGATAATATTAATTATTATTTATCAAAAAATCCTAATATTGTATTTGGTAGTCCTGCACTTTTAGAATTAATAAAAAGAAATGTTACTGATAATCAAGATTTATCTTCAATTAATACTTTTATTTCAGGAGGAGATTTTTTGACACCATCTCAAGAAGAAGATGGTAAAAATTTCTTTTTAGACCATAAAGCAGATGTTAAAATATGTAATGGTTCAGGTAATGCTGAATCAGGTGGTGCTAGTACTAATGCAGTTGGAATAGATCCTAGACCAGAAACAGTTGGAAAAGTATTGATAGGTACAGATGCTATAGTAATAGATTCAGATACTTTAAAAGAATTAAAGTATAATGAAGAAGGATTATTATGCATTTCTGGTAAGCATATTTTTAAAGAATATTATAAAGAACCAGAGTTAACCAAAGAGGCTAAATTTAAGTATGATGGAAAAACATATTTGAAAACAGGTACAAGAGGAACTCTTGATGAAGATGGATATTTTACTTTAACTGGTAGAGATTCAAGATATTATATAATATCAACATTAAATAAAATATATTGTGATCATGTTCAAAATATTATATCCACAATTGATTGTATAGATTCATGTGCAGTAGTAAAGAAACCTGATGATAATATGTTATATACAAGTAAAGCATATATTGTATTGAAAAATGGAATTATTTCAAGTGATGAAACTTTAGAATATATTAAACAAAAATGTTTAGAGCAACTTACAATAAATGAAACAGGAGAAAAAGTTCAACTAAAACCATATGAAATTCCAACAAGTTTTCAATTTGTTGACAATTTACCTAGGACTAAGGCTGATAAAATTGACTACTCTTTACTTGAACAATTAACAGATGATGAATATAAGAAAGAAAAAGTCAGAACATTATCTAAAAAATTATAATTATTATTTATATTTATTGAAATTTGTTTAATACAAGTTTCTTTTTTATGGTATAATATAAAATATAATATATGATTTGGAGGTAATTTTTATGGGAAGTGGCTTGTATTTTCCAATAGCGGCAATGTTTATTATTGCATTACTTATTTTGTTATTTTTCTTTAAGAAACATTTAAATACAACAGAAACAAAGTTATATTCATGGCTTATTATGACAAATTTTTTTGGTTTAATTTTAGAATTTGCCTGTACTTTTGCTTCTATTATATATGATAAATTGCCAATTATTAGTGATATTATATTTAAATTATATTTAGTATATATAATAACTTGGGCTATAATTTTTACTATGTATATTTATGTAATATCACATGATATAGAATATTTATTAAAAATTAAAAAAAATGCTATTACTATTTTAACTTTTTTGTATTGGATAATTATAATTATTGTTTTTGTTCTTCCTATTAAATTAGTTACAGAAAATGATTTTGCTATAAGATATACTGAAGGAGCTAGTGTAACATTTACTTATATAATTTCTTCAATTATTGTTTTAATTATGTTATATTGTATGATAAGAAATTTTAAAAATATAAAATCTAAAAAATATCTACCATTATTTGCACTTTTAATAATTGGTGCAGGAGCAATGTATATTCAAATGTTGAATCCTGGCTTATTGTTAATCACATCGGTAGAAACTTATATTTTATTATTAATGTATTTTACTATTGAAAATCCTGATATGAAAATGGTTGAGGAATTGATAAAATCAAAATCACTTGTTAATATCGCTAATGAAAATAAAACTATGTTCTTATATAATATTGTTCAAAATTTAAGAAATCCTTTAAATGAAACTATAAAAAAAATTGATTTATTAAGGGAAGAAAATAATATAAAATTATTACATGGTGGTCTTTATGAAGTGGAAAATGAAATAAAAAAATCTGATTCAATAATTAATAAGATGTTAGATATGTCAACTACTTCCTCTGACACAATACCTTTTTCAAATAATGAATATGATGTTACAATTTTATTTAAAGAATTAGAATTAAAATATAAAGATAAAATGCCTAATAATGTAGAATTTATCAGTAATATAGAAGAAGATATTCCTAGATTTTTATATGGTGATTCAGTAAGAATGAAACAAATAATAAATTCTATATTGATTAATTCTGTTCAAAATACAAACAAAGGTTATATAGAATTATCAGTTTCTTGTATTATAAAAAGAGATATTTGTAGATTATTAATAACAGTAGAGGATTCAGGAATTGGCATGAGTATATCTGATGCAAATGAAATATTTAAATTAAATCAAGATGTAAAATCTGAAATTGATAGTATTGATGTAAGTATGCCAGTAGTTAAAAAAATTATTGAGCAGATTGGTGGAACAATTATCTTAGAAAGTGATAAAGGCATTGGAACAAAAGTAACTGCTATTATTGATCAAAGAATAGTAAAAATGAATGATAATTTTGAATATAAAAATATTGTTAACAATAGAAAAAATATTATTATTGTAGATAAAAATAAATTACAAATAAAACAAAAATATGACAAGCTTTTTTATGAAAATAATATTAAAGTAGATTATGCTTTATACGGAATTTATTTATTAGAACAGGTCAGAAAAAAGTATGAATATGATTTGATTATAATAAATGAAAATGTCAGTGGAGAATCAGCTTCTGAAATAGTAACAAAATTAATAAACATAGAAAAATATAAAGGTAAAATATTAATAATTGGTTCTGATAAATCTAATAATATATATAATGAAAAAGTTGATGTTATAAATAAAGATTTAGATAAAAACACAATTAGGAAAATAATTACAAAATATTTGAAGTCAAAATAAATATTTTTATATAAAAATATTACAGAAATAATTAAATAAGTAAGAATATCCATTTTTACTTGTTTTTTTATATAAAAAATGATATATTTTTATTATAGAAAAATAAGGAGGATTTATTATGGCAAGAAAAAATTTAATTAAATCTCAAAAAATTATGGTTATATTTATTTCTATTGTTGCAGTTATTCTTTTAAGTGTCGGGGTTTATTTTTTAACATCAAAAGAAAAATTTATTGGTTTACTTACTGATGAGATGGTTTATGGTAATTTTGTAATTAAAGATGATCATACAGGATCTTTAGAAGAATATGATAAAACATTGTATGTAGAGGGTTATGAAGGAAATTATGATCAGGCATATTATATAAAAGGGAAAATTACTAATAATAGTGGGAATAATTATAAATTTATATTAATTACTTTTAATTTGTTAAATAAAAAAGGGGAAATTGTTGGAGAAGCAATAAGTGGATTAAATAATGTATTGAAAGGGGAAACATATGATTTTAAAGCAATGTCTTTAACAACAACAGAAAAAGCTAGAACGGTTGTTAGTTATGAATTAAAATCAGTTGTGGAAAAATAATAAATATAAGGAGGAATAATTATGGCATTTGAAAAAATAAAAAGATTTGTGGGCAGTGATATCGGAGATAAGGAAAAAGATTCATCTAATGAATATTATTCACAAGATGGTTTTAAAGATATTAGTCAAAGTGGTAGTAAAATGATTTTACTAGAACCAAGAGCTTTTTCTGAATCGCAACAAATATCAGATTATCTTAGAGCAAGAAATACTGTAGTTGTTAATTTAAAAAGAGTAACTCCAGATCAAGCTAAAAGAATAATTGATTTTTTAAGCGGTACTTTGTATGCCATAAATGGAACACTTCAAAAACTTGGTAATGGAATTTTTCTTTGTACTCCAAATAATGTTTCTGTAGAGGGAAAAATGTCTGGGGAAGAAAAACAAAAAACAAAAAAAGATGATGTAGAAGATTACGAATGGTAAAATAAAATTGAGGTGGTGTATTTATGGATCATTTTAATTCTAGTAGTGATGGATATAATAAAGAACAAGTTAATGAATTTGTTGATTATGTAATAAAAAAAACAGAAGATAATGTTTTTACTATTAAAAGTCAACAAGAAGAAATAAAACATTTAAATGAAGAGTTAAATAAATATAAAAGATTAGAAAATACTCTTAATTATGCTTCAAATGAAATAAAAGATCTAGCAAAAAAAGAAGCTGACTTAATTTTAAATGAAGCTAAAGATAATGCTAATAGAATAGTTAATGATGCATTATTAAAATCTCAAAGACAAGAAATGGAACAAGCAACTTTTAATAATAATGTAAAAATTATGAAAAAGAAAATAAGAAATACATTACTTGAAGAATTAAACACTTTAGAAGATATTGAAATACTTTAATACTTGATTTAAGATTTAATTAGTGTTAGTATATCTTGTATATCAATTGATGAAGACGAAAGTATTATATTGTTTTAAAAGAGAACTAGGTATGGTGAAAACTAGTAAACTTTAATATTTTAAATCACTTCTGATGTCCTTTTATGAATAATTAGTAAGAGGCGGTAACGCGTTATAGTAAATAAGAGCATAATACTTTATGAATTAAGGTGGTACCACGTCGAAATAGTTATAGGCGTCCTTAAAATCATGAAGTTTTTTATTTTAAAGGAGGAATTTTTATGTTTAAAAATTTAGAAAAAGGAACGCATGAAGATATAGAACAAAATTTTATAAATTATTGGGAAAAAAATAATGTTTTTCAGAAAAGCATCGATGAAAATGAAGATTATTTTGTTTTTTATGATGGGCCAGCATTTGCTAATGGATTTCCAGGACTTCATCATATGGTGGCAAAAAATTTAAAGGACACTATTTGTAAATATCAAACTATGAATGGTAAAAAAGTAATTAGAAAAGTTGGTTGGGATACTCATGGGTTGCCTATAGAAAATCATGTAGAAAATCAACTAGGTTTTAAAAGTAAAAAAGATATTGAAGCATTTGGTGTTGAAAAATTTAATGAAGCATGTCGCAAAAGTGTAAGAGAAAATGAAGATGCTTTTATAGATTTGACAAAAAAAATGGGGCAGTTTATTGACACTGATCATCCTTACTTAACCTTTAAAAATGATTATATTGAAACAGAATGGTGGATTTTAAAGAAATTTTTTGAAGAAGGATTATTCTATGAGGGAAATAAAGTAATGCCATATTGTCCTAGATGTGGAACAGGACTTGCTTCTCATGAAGTTGCTCAAGGATATGAAGACATTACAGTAAATACTGTTACTGTATCAATGAAAATGAAACATGAAGATTGTTATTTTCTTGTATGGACAACAACTCCTTGGACTTTAATAGCTAATGTGGCAATTTGTGTTAATCCAAATGAAACATATATTAAAGCTAAATCAAAAGATAATAATTTTATACTTGCAAAAGCTTTAGCGAATAAAGTATTAGGTGATGACTACGAAATATTAGAAGAATATAAAGGTAAAGATTTAGAATATATAGAATATGACCAATTGATACCTTCATTAAAAGTAGATAAAAAAGCTTTTTATGTAACCTGTGATTCTTATGTAACTATAGAAGACGGAACCGGTATTGTTCATCTTGCTCCAGCTTTTGGAGAAGATGATGCTAATGTTGCTAAAAAATATGATTTGCCATACTTAAATCCAGTAGGTAAGGACGGTTGTTATACAGATGGTCTTTGGAAAGGAAAATCAGTTTTTGATGTTGATTCTTTAGTTATTGATTATTTAAAAGAAAGTGATAAATTATTTAAAAAACAGAAAATGATTCATACATATCCTCATTGTTGGAGATGTCATAGTCCTCTTTTATATTATTCAATGCCAAGTTATTATATTGCAGTATCTAAATTTAAAGATAAATTAGTAGAGGCTAATAACAAAGTAAACTGGTATCCTTCTTATGTGGGGGAGAAGAGGTTTTCTAATTGGTTAGAAAATGCTTCTGATTGGGCAGTATCAAGAACTAGATATTGGGGTGCACCAATTCCATATTGGAAATGTTCTTGTGGTCATAGTGAAATGATTGGTTCTCTTGAAGAATTAGTGAATAGATCAATTGAAAAAATAGATATTTCTATTGAACTTCATAAACCATATATTGACAATGTTCATCTTAAATGTCCTAAATGTGGGAAAGAAATGAGTAGAATTCCTGATGTGTTAGATTGTTGGTTTGATAGTGGTTCAATGCCATTTGCTCAATATCATTATCCTTTTGAAAATAAAGATTTATGGAAAACTCAATTTCCAGCAGATTTTATCTGTGAAGGAATTGATCAAACTCGTGGGTGGTTTTATACATTACTTGTTA
>CAZRBE010000009.1:0-9499 GCA_964598285.1 uncultured Mycoplasma sp. | reverse complement strand
TCAACATTCTTAAAAGGATGTGCTCCATATAAAAATGTTTTAGTTAATGATTTATTACTTGATGCTGAAGGAAAAAAAATGAGTAAATCAAAAGGTAATATAGTAGAACCATTTACGACAATGAAAGAATATGGGGCAGATACAGTTAGATTTTATTTACCATATGTATCACCTGTTTGGACACCACTTAAATTTGATGTTGATGGTTTAAAAGAAGTATATTCAAAGTTTTTTAATCCCTTAAGAAATACTTATACATTTTTTGTAACATATGCTAACATTGATAATGTTGATCCTAGAAATTTTGAGGTGGCATATGATGATCTTTTTGAAATAGATAAATGGTTGTTATCTAAATACAATTGTTTATTAAAAAATATAATATTTTCATATAATGAATATGATTTAAATAAAGTTGTTAGATATTTAACTTCATTTGTATCAGAAGATTTATCTAACTGGTATATTAGACGTAATAGAGATAGATTTTGGGGAAACAAATTAGATTTATCAAAAAAATCTGTTTACCAGACAACTTATCAAGTTTTATTAGGATTATCACAAATTATTGCTCCAATTACACCATTTATAAGTGAAGAAATATATCAAAATTTAACTGATAATGAATCAGTTCATTTAAGTAAATTTCCTAAAGTAAATGAAAAATTAATAAATGATTCTATTGAAACTAAAATGGATTTAGTTAGAGATTTAATTTCTCTTGGAAGAAATGCTCGTGAAGAAGCAAAGATAAAAGTAAGACAACCAATAAGTGAAATAATTTTAGATGGCAAAGTTGAAAAAATTATTGGTAATTTACAGGAACTTATAAAAGAAGAATTAAATGTAAAAAAAATTACTTTTGAGTATAATTTATCTAAATATATGAAATTTTTTATTAAACCTAATTTTAAAGAAGCTGGTAAAGTTTTTGGTAATAAAATGAAAGATTATGTAAATTATTTGGCTAATTTGGAAGAAGTAGAAAAAGAAAAATTAAGAAATGGAGAAGTTATTAGTTTTGAGGGGATAACAATTGACTCTAAATTAATTGATATCAGAATTGAATCTAAAGAAGGATTTGATGCAGTATTTTTTAATAATAATTTTGTTATTTTAAATACATTATTAACAGAAGATTTAATTAGAGAAGGTATTGCTAGAGAACTTGTTTCTAAAGTTCAAAATATCCGTAAAGAAAAAGATTTTGAAATAGCAGATCGTATTAATTTATTTTATAATGGAAATGACTATTTTGATGATATTATTAAAGAATTTAGTAATTATATAAAACATGAAACTTTAGCAATTAATATTATTAAAAAAGATAATTTGACAACTCAATATAATTTAAATGATGTTTTAGTTTATTTAGATATAAAAAAAGCAAGTTAATTCTCGCTTTCTTCATATCTTTTTTTTGTGTCTTCAATTATTACTAATGCTTCTTCCTTACCATAATAACCAAATACTTCTACTTTTATATTTTGTAAAGTTTTATATGTTTGAAAGAAATTTTTAATTTCTAATAGAATATGTTCTCCTACATCAGTAATATTATTGATTTCATTATATCTTGGATCAACATTACTTACTGCAATTATTTTATTATCATCAAATCCATTATCAATTGTTTTTAAATAACCAATTACTCGAGCATCAACTATACAACCAGGAAAAGTCTTTTCACTAGTTAAAACCAATATATCTAGTGGATCATTATCATAAGATAAAGTATTTTCAATAAAACCATATTCCGCTGGATAAGTCATTGATGAATATTGAACTCTATTAAGTTTAATTTTATTACTTTTTCTATCAATTTCATATTTATTTTTTGTCCCTACTGGTATTTCAATTACAGCTTCTACTATATTATTCATAATCTTACCTCCAACAATAATTATATCAAGATTAATTAATTACTTCAATATTTATTATTTATTAAAAATTCTCTCAATATTTTAGTAACTGCTCGCTTTTCTATTCTTGAAACATAACTTCTTGATATTTTTAATTCTTTGGCTATTTCTTTTTGAGTTTGTTCATTATATTCATTAATTCCATATCTTCTTAGAATTATTTCTTTTTCTCTTTTAGTTAGGGTATTAAAAAATTTCTTTAGAAGTTTAATATTATTATTTTTATCTATTTCTTCTATATAATCTGGACTAGGAGTTTTTAAAATATCTAATATAGTAATTTCATTTCCATCTTTATCAAATCCTATAGGTTCATCTAAACTGATATTTAAATTACTTTTTTTATTACTTCTAAAATACATCAATATTTCATTTTCAATACATCTAGCACAATAAGTAGTAATTTTAGTTCCATGTTTTATACTATAACTATCTATTCCTTTTATTAAACCAATTGTTCCAATACTTATTAAATCATCAGTATCAATTGTTTTATTTTCAAATTTTTTTACTATATGAGCTACAAGTCTTAAATTATGTTCAATAAGTTTATTTCTAGAATATTTATCTTTTTTTTCTAAATATAATTTAATATATTTTTCTTCCTCCTCTTTTGATAAAGGATCTGGGAAAACATTATTTGAATAAGATGTTGTAAAAAGAAAACAAGTTTTTAATAGTTCTAATAATGATAGTAACATTAAATCACGTCCTAATTAAATATATGTAAAATTTATTTTTTAATAAATATTTAATGTAAATATCTTTATTTATATAGATTAAATTGTACTTTTTTGATAAAATTATATTGGAAGGGTTTATTATATGAAACAAGATTTTGTTAAATTAGTCAGTGATTATATAGATAATTTAAAATATCAAAGAAATTATTCAACTGATACTATAAATAATTATGAAGAAGATTTTAAACTTTACGGAATTTATATAAATATAGAAAATATTGATTTTTTAAATATAAAGTATTCAGATATAAGAAATTTTTATAATTATTTAGAAAGAAAACATTATAGTAAAAATACTATTGCTAGACATATTAGTTGTATTAGAGGTTTTTATAAATATTTATCATTTAACAATATTATTAAGTCTAATCCTTTTTCTTTAGCAACATTACCTAAAAAAGATAAGTTACTTCCAAAGTTTTTGTATTATAATGAATTAGAGGAAATGTTTGCTGTTTGTAATTTAACTAATCCTTATGGTCAAAGAAATAGGGCTATTTTAGAGGTATTATATGCAACAGGATTAAGAGTTAGTGAACTTGTTAATATAAAAATTTCTGATATTGATTTTAATGAAATGAGCATTAAAGTTTTAGGTAAAGGAAATAAAGAAAGAATAGTTTATTTTGGAAGATATGCTCAAAAATATTTACAAGAATATTTACAAGATGGACGTAATAAACTTTTAGTAAATAAAACAAGTGATTATCTATTTATAAATAATAAAAAAACTAATATTTCTTCAAGAGCAATAGAAATGATAATAAAAGATATTGTCAAAAAAACAAGTATTGAAACTGGAATAACTCCCCATTCAATAAGGCACACTTTCGCTACACATCTTCTTAATGAAGGATGCGATATATTAACTGTTCAGGAATTATTAGGACACGAAAGTTTAAAAGCAACTCAAATATATACACATATAACAAATGATGAATTGAAAAATATATATTTAAAAAGTCATCCAAGAAGTAATAAAAAAATTTAATTTAAAAGAGGTAAATATGAAAATTGAAAATATAATAGAATTATTAAATAATGATAAATTATTAATTGAAAATAATTGTACTCAAAAAACATATACAAAAGTAACATATAATTCAAAGGAAGTAATAAAGGGAAGTATATTTGTATGTAAGGGATATGGATTTAAAGAAGAATATTTAAAAGAAGCAATAAAAAAAGGAGCAACATGTTATGTAAGTGAAAAAGTGTATGATGTAGAAACAGATTATATATTAGTAAAAGACATAAGGAAAACATTAGCAATAATAGGGAAGGAATATTATAAAACAAAGAAAGATATATTAAAAATAGGGATAACAGGTACAAAAGGGAAAACAACCACAGTATATTTTATCCATAATATATTAAATGAATATAGAAAAAAAGATACAGCATATATATCAACAATAGATTATTATACAGGGAAAGAATATAATAAATCACATAATACAACACCAGAATCATTAGATATATATAAAGATTTAAAGGAAATAGAAGAATCAAAGTTAACAGAAGTAGTAATGGAAGTATCAAGTCAAGCAGAGAAATTAGATAGAATATATGGATTAACATATGAAATTGGAGGATTTTTAAATATAGGATTAGATCATATATCACCAAGAGAACATAAAGATTTTGATGAGTATATAGGATGTAAGATAAAATTTTTAAAGAAATGTAAGAAAGTATATATATATAAAGAAACAGAAGAATATGAAAGAATAATAAAAGAATTAACAGGAAAAGAAATAAAAACATTTGGATACAATAAAGAAAGTGATTATGTAATAAGTGATATAAGGAAAGAAAAAGAAGAGACTATATTTAGGTTAAATGAAGAAGAATACAGATTAAAAATAAGAGGAGAATTTAATGTAATAAATGCTAGTTGTGCCATAGCAATATGTAAAGAGATGAAAATACCATATAAAGATATATATAAAGGATTATATAAGACATTAGTACCTGGAAGAATGACAATATTTGAAGAAGGGATATGTCCAGTAATAGTAGATTATGCCCATAACAAATTATCTATTTCTTGTTTATTAGAAGATATAAAAAAAGAATTTCCTAATCATAATATTAAATTGGTTGTAGGATGTCCTGGACGAAAAGCTTTTAATAGGAGAAAAGAAGTAGCAGATTTAGCAGGAAAATATTGTAATTTTGTTTATTTGACAGCAGAAGATCCAGCTGATGGAAATGTTATTGATATTTGTAATGAGATAGCTTTTTATTTAAAAGATTATGAGGTTCCTTATAAAATAATTCCTGATAGAGAATTAGCTATTATAAATGCTGTTAATGAATCTTCAAAAGATGATGTTATATTAATTATAGGTAAAGGTGATGAAACATATCAGCTCGTAGGAACAACTTATGAGTATTATAAATCTGATATAGAAATAGCCAAAGAACTAACTACTAAAATAACAAATTAAGGAGGAATAAATTATGGATAAAATGAGAATAAAAGAAATACAAGAAGCTGTAGGAGGAATATTTTTAAATACTACTAAAAATATAAATATTCATAAGATATCAACAGATAGTAGAGAAATTAATCAAGCTACTTTATTTGTACCAATAATTGGCGAAAAATTTGATGGTCATAAATTTATGATTGATGCTTATAATTTAGGATGTAGAAATTTTTTAATAGATAAAAATCACGAATTTAAAAAGAATGATGTTAATTTAATAATGGTAGATGATACTTTAAAAGCTTACGGATTAATAGCAAAATATTATAAAGAAAAATATCCTATTCCTTTTATTGCAGTTACGGGGAGCGTTGGTAAAACTTCTACCAAAGATATTATTTATTCAGTTTTAAAAGAAAAATATAAAACATTAAAAAATGAAGGTAATTTGAATAACGAAATTGGGCTTCCTAAAACTTTATTTAATTTAGATTCTAGCTATAGAGTAGCAGTAACTGAAATGGGGATGTCTTATAGTGGAGATATAAAAAAATTTTGTGATATTGTAAATCCTAATATTGGGGTTATTACAAATGTTGGTATGTCTCATATAGAAAATTTTAATACACAAGATGATATATTTAAAGCAAAAATGGAAATAACTAGTTTTTTTAATGAAAATAGTCTTTTAATTATAAATGGAGATGATCCTTATTTAAAAACTCTTTTAAACAAAGAACATAAATATCAAATATTAAGCTATGGTTTTTCCAAAGGTAATGATATTTATTGTAGTAATTACACAATTTTTAACGATCATATTGATTTTACTTGTATTATAAATTATATTGAGGAATATTTTACTATTCCAAGCATCGCTAAGCATAATATTTATAATGCCATGGCTGCTATTTTAGTAGGAAGAAATTTAAATATTGGGTTACCTTTAGTTAAAAAAGGTTTAAGTAATTTTGTTCTTACTCAAGGAAGACAAACTATAATAAAAAAGAAAAATATAACTATTATTGATGATAGTTATAATGCAAGTTCTTCTTCAGTTTTGTCGGCATTAGATGTTTTAAATACTTTTAAACAAAGAAGAGTAGCTATTTTAGGAGATGTTTTAGAAACTGGTTCATTTAATGAAACTATTCATAAAGAAATTGGAAAATATATTTTTGGTAAAGTTGATTTTTTAATAGGAGTAGGACCATCATCTAAAATAATTATTGATGAAGCAATACAAAATTATTTTCCTAGAGAAAAAATAAGACATTATGTTGATTATAAAGAATTATTAAAAGACATCAAAAATCTTTTAGATATAGATGATGTTATTTTAGTCAAAGCTTCCCATGGCATGGAACTTTCTAAGGTTGTAAAATATCTAGATGAACACTATGAATAAAAAAAATTATTATTACATTCTTGTTGTGGGCCTTGTAGCAGTTATGTTTTATCTTATTTATCTGATGAATTTGATATAACTATTGTTTATTATAATCCTAATATATATCCTCAAAAAGAATATTATAAAAGATATAATGAACAAAAAAGATTAATAAAAGAAATGTTTGTTGGAAAAATAAAAATAATGAATTGTAACTATTTTCCCTTTGTTTTTTATTCTAAAGTATTTAGACATAAAAAAGATAAAGAGGGTGGTAATAGATGCCATATTTGTTATAAATTAAGATTAGAAAAAACTGCTAAATTAGCTAAAAAATATAAATTTGATTATTTTACAACTACCTTATCAGTGAGTCCTTATAAAAGCAGTGATGTATTAAATGATATTGGTAATAAGTTAGCTAAAAAATATAAAGTTAATTATCTGGAAGCAAATTTTAAGAAAAATAATGGATATAAAAAATCCATTGAGTATTCAAAAATATATAATATTTATAGACAAAATTATTGTGGATGTAAATACAGCAAAATATCAAAGATTTGATATTTTTTTGTTAGCAAAAAAGAAGCAAAACCATATTTTATATATTAGGTGAGTAAAATGAATTTTAATTTTTTAATTAAAGCATTAAAAGATTATAATTTACTAAAAAAATATAATATAACTCAAAAAACATATACAAAAGTAACATATAATTCAAAGGAAGTAATAAAGGGAAGTATATTTGTATGTAAGGGATATGGATTTAAAGAAGAATATTTAAAAGAAGCAATAAAAAAAGGAGCAACATGTTATGTAAGTGAAAAAGTGTATGATGTAGAAACAGATTATATATTAGTAAAAGACATAAGGAAAACATTAGCAATAATAGGGAAGGAATATTATAAAACAAAGAAAGATATATTAAAAATAGGGATAACAGGTACAAAAGGGAAAACAACCACAGTATATTTTATCCATAATATATTAAATGAATATAGAAAAAAAGATACAGCATATATATCAACAATAGATTATTATACAGGGAAAGAATATAATAAATCACATAATACAACACCAGAATCATTAGATATATATAAAGATTTAAAGGAAATAGAAGAATCAAAGTTAACAGAAGTAGTAATGGAAGTATCAAGTCAAGCAGAGAAATTAGATAGAATATATGGATTAACATATGAAATTGGAGGATTTTTAAATATAGGATTAGATCATATATCACCAAGAGAACATAAAGATTTTGATGAGTATATAGGATGTAAGATAAAATTTTTAAAGAAATGTAAGAAAGTATATATATATAAAGAAACAGAAGAATATGAAAGAATAATAAAAGAATTAACAGGAAAAGAAATAAAAACATTTGGATACAATAAAGAAAGTGATTATGTAATAAGTGATATAAGGAAAGAAAAAGAAGAGACTATATTTAGGTTAAATGAAGAAGAATACAGATTAAAAATAAGAGGAGAATTTAATGTAATAAATGCTAGTTGTGCCATAGCAATATGTAAAGAGATGAAAATACCATATAAAGATATATATAAAGGATTATATAAGACATTAGTACCTGGAAGAATGACAATATTTGAAGAAGGGATATGTCCAGTAATAGTAGATTATGCCCATAACAAATTATCTATTTCTTGTTTATTAGAAGATATAAAAAAAGAATTTTTATTTAAAAAAATTATTTTAGTAGGAGGTATACCTGGTAATAATGCTTTAAATAGAAGAAGAGAGTTAGCAGATATAGTAAATCAATATAATTGCTTTATTTATTTAACAAGTGATAATCCTAACTATGAAAAAGTTAAAAATATTTGTCAACAAATAGCTTCTTATATTATAAATAATAATTATAAAATAATTATTAATAGAAGAAAAGCAATAAAAAAGGCTTTAACTATCGCTAAATCAGATAATATTATAATAATATTTGGCAAAGGTGACGAAACATATCAAATAGTTAAAAATAAAAGAAAATTTTATATTGGTGATCAGCAAAATGTTTTGAAATATATAAAAAAGAAATTATAATTACCTATAATTTCTTTTATAATTTACGATATAATCCTACGACTTTACCTAAAATAGTAACATTTTTTAAAATAATTGGTTCCATATAATCATTTTCTGGTTGTAATCTAAAATAACCATTTTCTTTATAAAAAGTTTTGACTGTTACCTCATTTTCATCATTCATAGCAACAACAGTATCACCATTTCTGGCAGTTTGACATCTTTCTACAATAATGATATCTCCATCATAAATTCCTACATTAACCATAGATTCCCCACTAACTTTTAAAGTAAAAACTTCTTTTTTATTGTTAATTAAATTTAGAGGTAGTGAAAAATATTCATCTGGCATTTCAATTGCCTCAATAGGATTACCAGCAGTTATTTTTCCTAAAAGAGGAACTGCCACAATTCCATCATCATTTAAAGAATATTCATTAGGGACTAAGAGTTCAATAGTTCTGTTTTTTTCTATATCTTTTTTAATATAACCTTTTTCTTGTAACTTATTTAAATGCATTTGTATAGTAGCAGTACTGCTTAAATTAGTAATTTTACATAATTCTCTTACAGTTGGGGGATATCCCTTTTTCGCCATAAATTTTTTTATTTCATCAAGTACAAAATTTTGTCTTGCAGTTAATTTTTCCATTTTATTCCTCCTTATGTTATTAAGTCTAACATATAATATGTCAAATGTCAAACATTTGTTTATAATTTACTTGACACGAACAAATATTCGTAGTAAAGTATAATTATGAAAGGAGGATATACTATGAAATTAGTAAAAAAATACAAGGTTGCTATTATTTTTTATTTAGTAATGTTAATATTTACATTTATTGTATCTGCGAGAGTTGAAAAACTAGAAAGTAAGGAGGATATTTACAAATATACTAGTGAAGTAGCAATAAACACATTAAATTAGTATTTACATTTTTGCCTTTTTGTAATAGAATAGCAATGTAA